>JAJZMR010000016.1 GCA_021847535.1 bacterium | reverse complement strand
AAAAAATCAGGTTATAAAACGCCGGAAGATGCACTGAGAGCGCTCAAGACAAAGAAATTGGATTTCTTGATCAAGCGATTCGATCGCCTAGATCAGTCTATTGATACTGCTTATGCGTCAGTCCTGTATTTAGAAACGAAGAGACTAATGCCGATGATATCATTACCTTAAATCAATTGATACTGGATTTTCATACTATGCAGAAGCTCAGGTCTGGTCGACCCCGGCGAACTTTGTTGAACAAGTTAGAGCTCACCTATGCACGTCTTATGGCAGAGGCATCTCACAAACCTTTTACTCTCAGTCAAGCCGCCAGGGCTAACGCATGAAAAAGCTTAAGAAATTAATGTTTTGGTCATAAGGTTGATGTTGAAGGAGCATTGGGATCTTCGGCGCCTAATGCTTCCGAATAATATACCAAAAAATATTTTTTGTAAGAGTGACAATGACTTTCTCATGATTATCGACTACATTTTCAGATATGATCGCAAATGAAATCATTTCACCTTTTTGATTGATTATCGCATGCAGTTTTAAGCCATAGAACCAGCCAATACTAGTTTTGCTCTTTTTAGCAATTCCACGCATTGTTCTGTGCCCCGATTCCCGTTTGGTATGACACGCTTTAATTAGAAAACTATCGACATATGATATGCCAGTGCACTTTGTCATTTTGCGCGTCACAAGAAATACTAAGAGAGGCAACATCGCCATTTTGCAAAGCTCGATCGCCCTATGCACAATAACTTGTTTTGCATAATAATCTTTAAACGTTATAAGTCCTGATTCATAATAATAAATTGAGAGTGCAATTACTTCTGCAAGCGTCATTGGCATCTTTCGGTTGCACGCATTATCGCCACTGCTTAGCGCACGCTTACCAAAATATTTTTCAAAATCTTTGCAAAAATCATCAATTTCACAGAAAATATATAAGTCAGGTCTGCCTCTCCTCTGAGTCAAGGAAATCTTAGCCGCAGACCTGACTTATGTTAATTTTTTCTTAGAGCAAAATATACTGTCCTACATGGCGATTAAACCCAACAGAGTGCCACTCATAACGACCATCATTCATCTTTACCAAAGAAACAGGGGGCTTTAAAAAGTCGTAATTGCTTTCGGCGAGCACTGCTTTTTCACGATCAACCTCGATACGGATATTGCTTGAAAAGTCTTCGCTTATTTTTGGCAATCCAACGCCCCTTATAGATAGTGTTTTTAATTTAGGTAGTTTATTTAATTTCTTTAATGTCGTGCAATCAATATTCTTGTTTTCATTGAGATGGACCTCTTGTAACTCTTTGAGCGTACTCATCGTGTCTAATAATACTTTAGATTGCTCGCATGTTATCTCACACTCACTCAAGTCCAATCTTTCCAAAGATTGTGGGAAACATTTTTGAAAAGCATTTGATGAAAGGATTGCTAAGTTTATAAATGAAAGATCCAGGGTGCGTAAGTTTTTCAATGACGGAAGTATTTTAAATAGCGCTGCGGCCTGCTGCACACTTAATGTACAATGGCCTAATTTTAATATTTCCAAAGTTTGTGGCAATGAGTTAAAAAAATCTTCTGCATTTTCATTATATAATAGTTTATTTTTTGAAAGAACCAAAGATGTTAATTTTGGGCATGATTTGAGACTGACCAATAAAGGTTCGGATTTACTGGGCAACAACCTACAACCGGTCAAGTCCAGATTTTGCAAAGTTAGCGGCAATTTTGTGAAAATAGGCTGACGAATACAATCACAGTCTATATGTAGAAGTTTCAAAGTATGCAGTTCATTGGATTCTTGCAGAAATTTTTCTAAGATATCTCCCTCAGCGCGCAGCAAATGTAAGTTGCTTCGATCACTTTTGCCTGAAAGATGTAACACTCTTAAGTGTGGCGATTTTTGGACTTCTGAAAATAGTTCTTCACGCAACTTTGTTTCTAAATCCGGAATCATCGCGAGAACCTCCTTGTGCTCGTTTTTTAGAATCGCAACGGCGCCTTTCTGCTTATAGACATTTATTCTATCCATAGCAGAGACGCTAAGTGCCATTAGTCCGATTGTGAATCCGAATTGTACAAACTTTTTCATAATTATCCTTATTTGTTGAGATGTTTTTTATTGCACTATTAGTTTAATTCTAAAATATAAAAAATCAAACAATTTCCACATAGAATTAAACAGAGATGTTGAGATATGCGATGCAATAGCTGAAGGTCTTTTTGCGAATTCAGCGCGCTTTTTTAAAATGAGATAAATAAGTGCTCGTTTTTACAAATTTATTTTGTCCAATTTACATTAATATAAGAGCTTCTTCGAAAACTCCCTGAAGCCGTAAATATGCGCTCATCCGAATATTAAATAAAGGCAAAGTTAATTATAAGAGCTTATCCGAAAATTAAATAAACAGAGCGTCTTCTAGATTTATTCGCTAAAATAGCGGGTGAACAAAAAAAAGGAAACGCTCTATGCTTATGATACCAGAAATGATCTGGAACGAAACAAGTTACTTATTTGAAAAAAGATCAAAAGTAGGAAGACCACCACACGATGCGCGGCTTACAATAAGTGGAATATTGTACATTATGCAAACTGGTGCGCAGTGGCGAAATTTGCCAGAAGTTTACGGGAAGCATAAGACGATCCACACCAAGTTTATGTTGTGGGCTAAAAAGGGATTTATCGCACAACTTTTTAATAAA
>JAJZMR010000014.1 GCA_021847535.1 bacterium | reverse complement strand
CCATAGATACAGATTCAGCTGCCCCTTCAACACGCATCTTTCCAGCAATAATTTCTGGCGACCATCCGCGCTTTAACCCATCCACAACCTGACTTGTAGACCGGTGGCGCTTCAGCTGTACTGCCACATCATCCACTCTTTTACCTTCCTGCCTCATTACGTACAAGCTCTTTCGTTCTTCAAACTTAATTTGATTGTATACTTTCATAGCGAAACCTTCTTATATCACCGTTAATTATAACGGATTTAGTGTCGCACTTCATTTTAGAACTTTCCCTGCTTTATACTTCAAAAGGAGAAGGGGTTCATATGTACAGAGGCGTTAGATCCAATACTTGGTTCATTATTCTATTTTTTTGCGCTATTGTGGGGGAAAAAATAGGTTGCCCGAGGGACGATTCGTATCCTATCGATATTGTATATCTCTGGGTTGATGGCTCAGATTCTGTCTGGCAGGAGATCAAAGAAACGTATCTTGCGTTGGCCTTACACGAAGGGGTTGGTTATAAGCATGATGGATACGCCGCACATCGTTTTGCTAATAATGATGAGCTCCGTTATTCGTTGCGATCGATTATGGCTTATGCGCCATTTTTTAACCATATATATATTGTAACAATGAATCAGCGGCCTGAGTGGTTGATTGATCATCCGGCTGTAACGATTATTGATCATAAGCAGATTTTTAGGAATCAGGGCCATTTGCCCACCTTCAATTCACATGCCCTTGAAAGCAATCTTCATCGAATTCCCGGGCTCAAGGAACATTTTATTTATTTTAATGATGATGTATTTTTAGGTGGGCCAGTAAGCCCCGAGGATTTTTTTACCCCAGATGGGAAAATAAAGGTTTTGTTTGAAGCGTCGCTTAGCCCATCAGGGCCACCAGTCGATGGCGAGACGGCTTATCGTCGTGCTTGGCGCAACACCAATGCTTTTCTGGATAAAAAGTATAGGAAAGAACGTCGATTAAGATTGTGTCATGCTCCTTTTGCCCTAAAAAAATCTTTGATTATGCAGGCAGAAGACGAAATGACGGCTATTTTTGAGGCGAACTCCAGTCATCGATTTCGTGGAAATGATGATTTTAATATCACCAATGGTCTTTTGCAGTATTACTGGCTTTATCATGGCCATATCGTTGCTGGAGCGCTCAGCAATAAGATGGTGAGTCTTTATGGCGATGGCTTGTATGAACAGAATAGTAACCAATTGGATGGGCTTTATGCACACAAAATTGATACATTTTGTTTGCAAGATGTGATGGGGCCTGACAATAGTGCTACCAAAAAAGCGTTACACAATTTTTTGGAGCGATATTATCCACAAAAAGCTCCTTGGGAGCACTAGAACTGTGAGCATGAAGAATCTTATTCACGGTACCACGTGACAGAAAATTGATTTCCGCCAGCAGATACCGTCGACGAGACAGCTTTTTGTATCATCAATGCATCTTGCATAACGATGCTATCCAAGTGCCTGATACGGCAGGCACTCGTCCTTTGAGCGGATTAAGTAGTTGGGGCATTGGGTCTTTATTCTTTGTGCGTATTAAGTTTGTCTTGCTCATGTTTATCGATATCCCGTTGTTTACAATAACAGTAAATGCCATCAGGATCATTTTCAATGTATATAGGACAATCATCTGCTACTTTATCTCGCGGGCCCGGTTTATATGCACAATAGCACTTGCATGGGTCTTGTAAGTTTTTGCATTTTTTTTCATCGCCAGCGCAGCAGACAGGCGGCCGGGAGCTTTTTTTTTGATGTGATTCTAGGTGGTCTGGAATGGCTATGCCTAGTATAGCGATTAAATAGAGAGGTCTGCGATTCATATTTTTTCTCCGTATGTTTGTAAAATTTTCTTATAGGTTACCGCAAGTGGTGAGCGATAAACAATGAAAATAAAAGACATCAAAATATAATACCCCCCTATAAATATGTTATACTTAAGTACATTATTTTCTAAAATTATAACGGAATAATGTATATGCCAAAATATATTTTTATCACCGGTGGCGTTTTGTCGTCGCTTGGAAAAGGCCTTACTGCTGCAGCAATCGGTGCGCTTCTAGAAAGCATGGGCTATTCAGTCTCTTTTTTAAAACTTGATCCTTATTTCAATATTGATCCGGGAACAATGAGCCCTTATCAGCATGGAGAAGTGTTTGTTACGCATGATGGCGCAGAAACGGATCTTGATTTAGGCCATTATGAACGCTTTACCCGAGTTACGCTCAAACGAACAAATAGCATTACCGCAGGTCAAGTGTATATGCAGATCCTTGAAAAGGAACGAAAAGGTGATTTTTTAGGCAAAACGATTCAAACAGTTCCCCATGTAACAGATGCGATTAAACGTGCTATTATTGATGCCGCCGCATCATCAGATATTACTCTTGTAGAAATCGGCGGAACTGTTGGTGACATTGAAGGGCTCCCATTTATAGAAGCGATTCGCCAGATGGGTTTGCATGCAGGCCGGCATGATTGCCTGTATGTGCACTTGACCTATGTTCCCTTTTTAAAGGTTGCCCATGAACTTAAAACCAAGCCGACCCAGCATGCAGTTAAGGAACTTCGTTCATTAGGTATTCAACCTGATATTCTTATTTGTCGTTCTGAAGAGAGCTTATCGTCTGAGGTAAAAGATAAAATTTCCCTTTTTACCAATGTACCGCAAGAGGGTATCATTTCAGCACCGGATCTTGCATCAATTTATGCATTACCCGTGTATTTGGCAGAACAAAATCTTGCTCGAACGAT
>JAJZMR010000090.1 GCA_021847535.1 bacterium | reverse complement strand
GCTGCAGCAATTGGCGCTGGTCTTCCTGTACATGAACCAATCGGCAGCATGATTGTTGATATTGGTGGTGGAACGACAGAAGTCGCGGTCATTAGTTTAAAAAATGTTGTTTTTTGCCGTTCAGTGCGTGTTGGTGGAGATGAAATGGACCGAGCCGTAGTTCAATATATCAAACGCAAATATAATCTTTTAATTGGAGAACGAACTGCGGAACTTATCAAGATTCAAATAGGAACCGTTTTGCAAGAGGGTGAAATCGAGCGCATGGAAGTAAAAGGGCGTGATTTGGTGACAGGTGTTCCTAAAACGATTTGGTTTTCAAGTACCGAAGTTACCGAAGCGTTGCTTGAAACGATTTCTGCCATTATTGATACCGTCCGCGTCGCTTTAGAAAATACACCGCCAGAATTATCATCTGATCTTGTTGATAATGGTATTGTACTGGCCGGTGGCGGTTCGCTTTTACGTGGTCTTGATCGCCTTATTTCTCGAGAAACGGGTCTACCGGTACGCATTGCCGAATCACCGCTTTTGTGCGTTGTAAATGGCGCGGGAAATGTATTGGAAAATATCGACTTTTTCAGTGAAGCTTTGATGAAATAAAGATCATGAAACTGAAAAAAAATATTTCTAAAAAACCTGTTGCCCATGGCATAACGATAAAGAAACAGTTTGGGCAACATTTTTTACGTGATCAAAAAGTGATTGACCATATGCTGGCGCATGTTACTTTAACAAAAAATAGTTCTGTTTTTGAAATCGGATGTGGCGATGGATTTCTAACACGAGCTATTTTGCAACAACCAATTGGCCGATTAGTTGTTTTTGAAATTGATCCAGAATGGGCCGCTTTTGTACAAGGGCAGTACCCGCATCCTAAAATGACTATCTTGCAACAAAATATTCTTGACGTTCCATTTGAATTTTTTCAGAGAGATGCGCCATGGACATTACTTGCAAACCTGCCCTATTCTATAACCTTTCCTATTTTGCACCTGTTGCACAAAAATAGAATGTTTTTACATGAAGGGGTTATCATGATCCAAGAAGAGGTTGCACAAAAACTCGTCAAAAAATCTGGTCGCGGCTACGGCTACGTGTCGCTTTTTTTTCAGCATTACTTTGATCTTGAAATAATGGATCGCATAAAGCCTGGGGCATTTGTGCCACCACCAAAGGTCGATTCACGATTGCTTTATTTTAAGCCAAAACCGACCCCTGCTGAAATTCCGCATGAAGAAAATTTTTGGAAATTTATTAAAGCATGTTTCAGTCAACCACGGCGCACATTACGCAACAGTCTTGCCTCGTATAATTTTAATCTGAAAGCGATCCCCGCTGATTATCATGAATTACGTGCACAACAGCTGACCATGCATGATTTTTTAATCATATGGTCTGCGCTGCAAAAAACGACTCCTGCTTAAATTTTAAAATTTTTCCAGCTTTTTATATCAACATTATGGAGAGAAAAATTCTCATTGCCACCATACACAAGCACTGATTTTGTTTGCCCAGAAACTTCTTGCCAATAGATGAGACCTTCTATAAAACGTCTATCGAAGGTCATGCCCGATTTAATTTCTATCGATAAAAAAATATTACCTTGTTCGACGATACAATCAACTTCATGGCCGTGGCTGTCTCGCCAAAAATAAAGCGTTGCAGGCTTGGCCTTATTATAAAATTGTTTATAGATATCAGCTATAATAAAATTTTCAAAAAGTGCGCCCCGCAGATAATGTTTTTCAAGTTGTTGCACATTGTCTAACCCAAGCAATGAACAGGCGACGCCCGTATCATAAAAATAAAGTTTTGAACTTTTAATCAACCGTTTATTAAAATTTTTATGATACGGTTGTAATAAAAAAATAATATAACTTGCCTGCAAAATAGAAAGCCATGCATTAACCGTTGGAACACTTATACCAGCTTCTGTTGCAAGTGCAGAGATATTTAATAATTGACCTACGCGCGCAGCACAAAGCCCTAAAAATTTCTTAAAAAGGCCCAGATCAGTCACCTGACTCATTGTTCTAACATCGCGCTCTATATAGGTTTGAACATATGAAGGATAAACATATTCAGGCGACAGTTTGCCTGACTCAAAAATGCGCGGATAAGAACCCTTAAAAACAGCTTCTTCGCTCAATCTTGCTTGCAGGCCTGCATCAGTTATTTCTTTAATGGAAAGTGGGAGCAGGGTTAAAATGCCGACACGCCCAGCCAATGATTGACTTATCGCCTGGTTCATTAAAAAATTTTGGGAACCAGTCAAAATAAAAAATCCCGGCCGCTTTTCCCGATCGACAAGAACCTGTAAATAAGAAAGCAATTCTGGTGCATGCTGAAACTCATCGATAATAACCCCAGAATAATCTAATAATTTTTCCAAAAAACCGCGAGGATCGAGCAAGGCGGCCTGTTGAACATCTAAATTTTCTAAATTTATATAATGGTAATTTTTAAAAAAATGTTGAACCAAGGTGGTTTTGCCCGATTGCCGCGGCGCCAGAAGAGCTATTATCGGAAAAAATTCAGAAAAGTTTTTTAAATATTCACTTATATCGCGCTCTAGGAACACAATCACCTCCTAATTGTGTAATTTAATAACTCCACTTATTAAATTACACAATCAGGAGGTAAAAATCAAGAATCTTGCTCACTGACACCCAGATAGGCCTTTTCCCCGACAGGGTTAATTACTCAAATTTTTATCTCTTTTTTATAAGGAAATAAGAGCAGGTCGCCATGTAAATTAAGAGGCTTGAAA
>JAJZMR010000028.1 GCA_021847535.1 bacterium | reverse complement strand
AAAGGAGACGCTCTATGCTTATGATACCAGAAATGATCTGGAACGAAACAAGTTACTTATTTGAAAAAAGATCAAAAGAATGTTAGGCGATCCAAAAACAAGAAGAAAAATCGTCCAAGAGGACGCTGGCGTGTTGAACAAATTTTTGGAATTCAGCAGTGGAATCGTGGCATAAAAACATGCTGGAATAAAACGAAATACGCCTTTTTGGCCATGTGTCATTTCGCTTTCGCTATTCACACAATTTTAAACTAGCGGGAATTTTCGGATAAGCTCTAATAATGGCCCCACAATAAATATGCGCCTTACATTATACCATGATCGCGAGACATTGAAGAAGTTATTGTTAAAGCGCCGAAAAAAGGCTGTGCATTTACACAAGATCCAGGAGTACAGCTGAATCGAAGCCTTTTTTCAGCAGATGATGAAATCTATCTTTAGAATAACAGATCAAAATTTATATTTGCAATAATTAAATAAGATTGATTTTTACTCGTTCTATAAAAATAGTATACTTAAAGGTATGAAAGTTGCATTACTCATTTCAGGTGGAGTTGATAGTTCGGTCGCGCTTTACAAGCTTGTTGGCCAGGGCTATCAAGTGACTGCCTTTTATCTTAAAATCTGGTTGGAAGACGAACTTGCGCATTTGGGGACGTGCCCATGGCAAGAGGATCTGTCCTATGTTCAAGCTGTATGCGATCAGCTCAAAGTTCCCCTTGAGGTTATTTCATTTCAAAAGGAATATTGGGAGCGTGTTGTTGCCTATACCCTTATAGAGATTAAAAAAGGGCGCACTCCTAACCCGGATATGATGTGTAATCAACAGATTAAGTTTGGGGTTTTTTATGAGCTTTTTGCTGAAAAATTCGACCTTATTGCTACGGGCCATTATGCTCAAACGATCTCTGCTGATGGAGTGACGCATCTGTTACAGGCTCCTGATGAAATCAAAGATCAGACCTATTTTTTAGCACGATTGTCGCAAGCGCAATTACAAAAAGCATCTTTTCCGATAGGTCATATGACGAAAGAGCAGGTGCGTGCGCAAGCGGTGCAGGCAGATTTGCCGAATAAAGCACGTAAAGATTCGCAAGGTATATGTTTTTTAGGAAAATTAAAATTTTTCGATTTTGTCCAACACCATCTGGGCGAGCATCCGGGGGATTTGGTTGAATATGAGACGGGCGTCCGTTTAGCGCGCCATAAAGGTGCTTGGTTTTACACCATAGGCCAACGGCAGGGCATTGGACTTGCGGGGGGGCCTTGGTATGTTGTTGCCAAAGATATGTCTACGCATACGGTCTATATTTCAAAGCATTACTATGCAGCTGATAAAAAACGTGATCAATTAATGGTTGAAGAGCTTATGTGGATTTCTGGGTCTGGCAGCAGGCTTGATGAACCAGGTGAATTTTTAGTAAAATTACGTCATGGCCCGCAGAAGATTCCAGCAACCTATACTCCGCATAAAGATGCTTGTGCAACCATTCAGTTAAGCCGCGATGATCAGGGTATCGCTGCGGGACAATATGCGGTACTGTACCAGGGGAACCGCTGTGTTGCAAGCGGTATTATTACCGATCGGTTACCATGATAGTAATAACGTATGCAACGGGGATAACGCTGCTCAGGCTCGTGTTAGTTATCCCCTTGGGTGTGGCATTATGCAATCAGGCGTTTGGTTTATCATTCTTGATTATGCTTCTTGCCGGGGTGACGGATCTCCTTGATGGGTATATAGCTCGCCGGTATCAGCAGGAAACGATGTTTGGGGCGCTTCTTGACCCTCTTGCAGATAAGGTCTTGCTCATTACGACATGTATCATTTTAGCGGCTCAAGGGATGCTCCCTGGATGGTTTATGGTAATCATCTTAGTTAAAGAATTGATGTTATTGATTGGAGCAGCGTTTTTATTTTTTTTAAAACGAAAAGTAGTTATGGCACGTCCCTATGGAAAATGGGCAATGGCTTTTCAAGTGAGCTACTGTTTGCTTCTTTTTTTTACGCGTTATACTAACAAAGTGATCCCTTGTATCACATCTTTATCGCTGTGGGGAGTGACGTTGGTTACTTTTATCGCGCTTGTTGATTATGTAGGTCAAGGATTTCAAGCACTCATAAAGCAGTAAAAATCGGATAATTATGAACTATATCTGTTTGGGGTTCGCCCTATTTTTTTTAATACCGGGAGTATTTTCAGAGTCGGATCGAGAGGAAAGCTTTGCTATCCCTAAAAAACATCAGCAAAAAACGGCTGCCCATTTAAAGGAAGAACTTGGGTTACAGTTAGAAGAATTAGCACATTTGTTGACTGATGCCATTCAAAGCCTAGCAAAAAGCCAAAAGCAGCTGCTTACCAGCATGCGCCGGTTACTTGAAGGGGAAAACAAAACAAAACATGCAATTTTGCAACGTCAAGTTACCCAATTGGAAGAAAAGGTGCATGAAGCACAAAAAATGTATGAACAATTAATTAAACTCAATTATTTTTTAGAAGGAATATAAATATGGCAGGGTATAACAAAGTCGTTATAGTCGGCAATTTAACACGTGATCCTGAATTAAAGCCAGTAGGGGCAGCACATGTTTGTCGTATCAGTTTGGCATTAAATCGCCAGTATAAAAATAAACAGACAGGCGCACTTGTTCAGGAAGTTTGTTATATCGATATCGTGGTATGGGGTCCACAAGCGGAAAATTGTGCACAATATTTACGCAAAGGAAGCCCTATTTTAGTTGAAGGGCGATTGAAATTTGATTCCTGGAAAGATGT
>JAJZMR010000056.1 GCA_021847535.1 bacterium | reverse complement strand
ATACCTGTATAGCGACACCTTTTTATATCACCGTTAATTATAACGGATTTGGTGTCGCACTTCATTTTAGAACTTTCCAAGTCAATAAACCACGTATAACTATTTGTATTTAAATGTCGGTATAGAAGAAAAAAGATTATTGACCGCCTTTGTTCGCAAAAAGCTCATATCGTATATTTGGGTGTTGGGTTTCAGGTAATGGCCACACATAAAACACTTACCCTTGCGGTTAAGATGACGCATTTTGTGGCAGGGGCAGCTGCAGGAGACATAGTGCAATGTTTTGTAATCATAGCCATCATGCGTATCAAGATGCTTGCTTGTATCCATGCAGCCGATATCTGCTTTGAGTATGCAAATTACCACTACTAATAAGCAAACAGTAATCACGATGTAACGCATGAAATGTTCCCTTTCGTTGTCCCACCACTGAGTATATATGCATAAAGGTTTAAATCGCAATAATCCTGATTTTTTAAAAGTATGGCTGCTGGGTATGCTCAAAAAGCAGGTGACAAAAATTCTTCACGATCCTGGTGAGTGATAAGTCCTCATTGCTTTCACCTGGGTCTTCTGGTGAAATAAGCTTCATAATAAAGTTTTTTTGTTCTGCTTTCACCCATTCTATTTCCTGACTTGCGGGAATATGCGCCCGCTCACGCAGCTGTGCTTCGACATCAGAAAGGGAGCCGAGTTGATCAATGAGTTTCATCTGTAATGCTTGTCTACCGGTAAAGATCTTTCCATCAGCCCAGACAGATGCGTCGTGAAGCAAAAGCTGTGGTCGCGATTTTGCAACATCTTCGATAAATTGTTGATAGGTGTCATCACACAGGTTTTGCAGGATCGCTTTTTCTCCTTCAACAGGAGCAATAAGTGGGTTAAGGATGGTTTTATATTTACCCGTTTTAGTAACGGCATATTCAATTTTAAATTGGTTTATAAACTCTTTTAATTGGGGAGCCGCTATATAGACGCCTATGCTGCCAACAAAGGCAGAGGCTGTTGCAATAATCCAATCACACCCGGAGGCTATATAATAACCACCTGACGCACAAATATTTTCTACAAAAACGACAACTGGTTTATGGGGATACTGCTTTTTTAAAGTAGTGAGTTCATTAAATATTGCCTGGGATGTTCCTGCTGCACCACCGGGACAGTCCATGCGGACAAAAATGGCTTTAATCGTATGGTCTTTGAAGAACTTTTTTAAATTTCTTACATATTCTCCCGAATGAGACAAGCTGTGATTAAATGAGATAATACCAATTTTTGTATGGGGCGTTACAAGCATTCCATATTGTTTATAAAGCGCCATAAACAGCTGTGGGGCGATCAAGAGAAACATAATACCGTAAAAACTTGCTTTCAAGAACCCTGAAATACTCGCCATAATGATCCTTTTGTAAAAAAAAAGTTGCAGATGATGTAAGATAGTATATACTTTCATTAATTGATTTTACAAATTTTTGACATTTTTGTAGGCATATTTAAACTAGCAATAAGTTGAAATTCCTATGATGTAGGGCGGTTAGCTCAGTTGGCAGAGCATCAGTCTTACAAACTGGGGGTCGCAGGTTCGAATCCTGCACCGCCCACCAGTCTTTGCGTATCCACGCCTTCGAGCTTGGCACGCCACGCCTGGCAGGCCAAAACAATCGGCAGAACGTAACCAGGCAAGCTTTTGTCGGCGTAGTTTACGAAAAAATGCATAGGCCTTGAAGAATTAAGGTACTAAAAAATTAGGTATTCCTCGGTAGCTCAGTCGGTAGAGCAAACGACTGTTAATCGTTAGGTCGTTGGTTCGAGTCCAACCCGAGGAGCCATGCTCATCAATCTATGCGGTGAACATATTTATGCTCTTTAAAAAAGTAAGAAAAATAGTATAATCAATTAATATAAATATGGTTTTTCCCACAAGCCATATAAAGTTTGTTGGGGGTGTAGCTCAGCTGGTTAGAGCGTCCGCCTGTCACGCGGAAGGCCGTGGGTTCGAGTCCCATCACTCCCGCCATATGTGTTGATCATGCATATCGGCTATCAAATTAAACGGTTCTCTTGGCTCTAGATCGAGCTTTCCATCATCAAGCGTTAAGTTCGAAAAAAAGAAGTGTAAAAGTTGCTGTTTTTCATCCAAACTCGAACTCATAAAATATTCTTTTGCATCCCTCACCATTTCTAGGATTTCCCGTGCCGCTAGAGCTTCAGCTTTACTGCCAGCACTATACGATTTGAGCTCAAGTGATAGTCTTTGCTGCTCGTTTTTATATTCTTCCAGCTTAAAATGGTACGTTTGGGCATCTATTTTGCCATCTATGTGCATATCTATGAGTTTTGATATGCGTTCTTGCGTTAAGTTCAGCTTTTCAGTGAGTATCCGCTGGGTGTTCTTAATAAACTCTTGTTCTTGAGCTTCATAGTCTTCTATAAAATCAATAATTTCATCTATTTGGTCACCAGTCAATTGAATGCGGTCGAAGTAGCCAAGCATATCTTTCACTAAGGCCTCTTCTTTGACCCATTTTTTGATGCAAATGCGTTTAGAATTATGGCAACTGTAATATACATACTTTTCTTTCTTTATGTCGCCAGTGACTGCGCCCGCACATTTTTTACAGGTGATTAGCCCGCGTAACAGCATCGGTTTTCCAGCTGGCTGTACCGGTGATTTATTTCTCTTGTAGATAATATCTTGCACATTATTAAAAACAGGACTTCCGCAGTAGCCTGAAAGATCTGATCTGATTTGACTTTTGATTAAAAAAATACTCTCTTAGAAG
>JAJZMR010000059.1 GCA_021847535.1 bacterium | reverse complement strand
TGCAAAATTCATCAGTTTGGTAAAAAATAGTTACTAACATCGCGCTTCTCTTTTTTTGTTATTGGGTTTAGTGCGATGTTAAATCACTTATTTTTATATTTCAAGTTTCCGAACTGGCGTTAATTAACCAAAAAAAATTATGGCATACTATCTAAGGTTTGTTGTTTCTATCACTTTGTCTTTTTTTTCATTAAAGGCGCATTGTATGGATGAAGTAAAAATTGTTCTATTAGTGGGTACTGATCGCCCCAACAGTCAAACTGTGGTTGTAGCAGAACGACTGCATGAGGCTTTTGTACATGCAGGGGCTTGCCATGTGGCTCTTTATAACGTAACTGATTTTGGGCAAGATTTTTATAGCCCTGATGCGTATACCGATAAACCATTAGCATTTCAGCACTTTAATGACGCTGTTTTAGCTGCAGATCTTATTGTGGTGGTTACGCCTGAATATAATGCAACATTGCCTGCGCCTCTTGCACGGGTGCTGAATCTTTTACAGTATCCAGCATCATTTGAAGGTAAAAAGTATTCCATTGTCTCAGTCAGCGCCGGCCCATGGGGTGGTGCTCGTGTGCATGATCAACTCAAACAGGTGCTTCATCATTTACATGCACAGCTTGATGATACCGTTAATCTTAAAATTGGCAATGTGACAGATGCGGTAAAAAATAATACTCCGTACGCCCAGCAGGCAGAAGCGCTTATTGCCTACGCCGCTCTGCCAAGTAACGGGTGAAAAAGTTCTATGATCGATGACACATACTCAATATCCTGAAATTTTAATTATTACCGGTTATTCCGGAGCTGGGAAAAGTACGGTACTCTCAGCCTGTGAAGACTATGGCTATTTTTGCATAGATAATCTTCCTTATGAATTACTGGCGCCATTTTTTTATGGCCTTACCCAATCGCGCATGAAGCATCGCAAAATAGCTTTGGGCATCGACGTGCGCAGTGGATTAAATTTAGAACTTTTTGCTCAAGAACTGACTGTTTGGCGCGCTCATTGGGGCCAGCAGGTGCATATTATTTTTTTAACAGCGCATAAAGATATTCTCATGCGGCGGTTTCAAGAAACACGACGCAAGCATCCATTGGGCGATAATAAAACACTTGGTGATTCTATAGATCAGGAAGCAGCACTTTTAATTCCCCTACGAGCCCTTGCTGATGATATTATAGCGACTGATACTATGACAACTGCGCAATTGCGCATGCTTATTAAAAAAAATAATGAAAAAAATGGTATACAAAAAATGGTGGTGACGGTGACATCGTTTGGATTCAAGTATGGAACGCCGGCTGATTGTAATTTTTTATATGACGTGCGTTCATTACCTAATCCTTATTTTGTTCCTGCCTTAAAAGAACTTGATGGTCGTTCTGAAGCTATTCAAGCGTATCTTTTTGAACAGCATGCTGTGCAAGCATATTGGGAAAAAATGATTGATTTTTTTATTTTTTCTCTGAATGCATCGTATCATGAGGGGAGATTTTTTATACATGTTGGTGTTGGATGCACGGGTGGAAAGCACCGTTCAGTTGCCTTTGTTGAACGCATATCGCGATTGTCTCTTGAGCATGTAACATTTTTTGTGCATCATAAAGATATCTCTGCAACTTCTATCTATGCAGCTGAAGGACAACGGTGAAAATTTTTTTTTCTCTGACTATCGCATTGATCGTCATTATTCAAGTACTATTTTTTTTATGGAGCTATTTTTTTGGAGGCTCAGGATACCAAAAGATAGAGTCTTTGCGTGAGGAAAACCAGAGTCTGAGCATTTCTGTTGCGGCATTAGAAAAACGAGTCCATGATCTTGAAAAAGAGCTCGATAATTTCAAAAAATATCCTTATTACAAAGAAAAAATTATTCGCGAAGAATTACAGATGTTAAAACCGAACGAAACAATAGTTATTATCCCCTAAAGGAGCGTTTCATGTTCACCTTACCCCAATTACCTTATGCGTATGATGCATTAGAGCCTTATATAGATGCATTAACCATGGAGATACATTATACAAAGCATCATCAAGGATATGTTGATAACCTTAATGCAGCCTTAAAAGATTTTTCTGAGTTGCAAAAAAAGTCGATCACCGACCTTATGCTTGAGCTTGAGGTATTGCCAGAGTCGATACGCGTAGCGGTACGCAACCAGGGAGGTGGCCACTATAACCATACATTTTTCTGGTCTCTTTTGGCCCCTGCCGTAAAAACAGAGCGGGCTATAAGCCATTATGCAACTTGTGCACGTCTTATTAATCAACGATTTGGTTCTTTTCAGAAATTTCAGCAAGAATTTACACAGGTTGCAAAAAGTCGCTTTGGTTCAGGCTGGGCTTGGTTAGTTGTTTCACCCCATGGTGATCTTGAAATTATTTCTACGCCCAATCAGGATTGCCCCCTGATGTTTGAATGCGTCCCTTTGTTGGGGCTTGACGTATGGGAGCATGCTTATTATCTGAAATATCAGAATAAACGTGTTGATTATATTCAAGCTTGGTGGCATCTGATTAATTGGGCGGCTGTTGAAGATATTGTCAAGCAGATTGTGTAGTTATTACAGCACTTTTAATCGTTTAAGTTCTTCTTTTACGGCTTTATAATTTTTATCTTTTACCTGAATGCCGACCATGCCAAGTTTGCGTGCAGCTTGTACGTTTTCATATTGGTCATCGATAAAAATACATTCACATGCATCAAGGTCGAGGCTTTTCATAATGTGGCAAAAGGCGTCAGGGTGTGGTTTATTGCACGCAATATCGGCTGATATAACAATATTTTTTTTATCGATGACGCAAGTAAGCGCTTTTCCTGTTTTGGTGGTAAGAAAATCTTGAAATGATGGACCATCCCAATTAGACAGAACACATTGTGTACACGTGCCCTTTTGATTGATTTGGTTAACAAGCTTGGGCATCGGCTTGATCGGCTTGCGATGCTTATTAAGTTTTGATGGATGGAAAAGTGCATTGATCATATTTTTCATGACTCGGTATTCGCGATTATTTTTAAAAAACCCTTCCTGTTTTAACTGCTCGATCCCTTGATTGATGTGAACCAGTTCTTCTTGGGGATTTGTCATGCGGCCATTCATCCAGTCACACATGAGCTTAGGCATCTGGTTGCCTAATTCTCCACATGGTGCATGCGGGTCTTGATCATATCCACCAAGAGCAGCAAGTGTATCAAATAATTTTTGTTGAAGGTCATTTTTATTTTCGCAATCAAAAAGATAATAAAACATCGTGTCTTTAAAACCAATTTCATGCGCCATACCCATTTTACTTATTTTTACCAAAACCCCATTAAGGTCATAAATAACGGCCTTATAGCCGGTAAATTGTTTCTTATGGGATTTTTGTACAACTCGAGCCTGATCTAAACTTTTTTTAGACAGAGGCGTTCTGCAAAATATGGTTAGAGCAAGGGCAGAAAGCGCCAAAGCTGCTAAAAAAACTATGTTTATACGGTTGTATAGGAATTTCATCATTTTCCTTGGTTTAGCTATTTTTTATTTATTTATAATAGTAATTATATCACAAGGAGTGAAAATGGCAATAAGGGGGCTGTAATTATGATTGAATCGTCATAGTATCATCTTCATAGACGAGGTTGACGGTATTGGTATGCGCATGAAATTTGATCTATCGGTGGATGACTCCGAAAAACCATCCAGTTGAAGTTTTACCTTTTTTCGCAACACCCTTGAATGTCTTATGAGAATATTCTCTTTTAATATGACATACCCTTAAAGGCATAGAATCTATAACACTTATTCCTGGCATTCCCCAGCCATTGTCATCTTAAAAAATAGCATCATTGGTAACAGGGCATATTGTTGCAATTCAACAAATCGTGTGTAGCCGACTAAATTTGGAAAATCTGCTCTTTGATACTTTAAAACATGGTTTATATAGTACCACTTAAAGCACTGATAACCTGAATAATGAAACATAATCATTATGGTCATGATCTCGCTGATCTCTAGTTGGCTCTTTCTGCCGACATTTTTGCGTTCACCAATCAAGTTTAATTCCGTTTCTTTTTCTAAAAACTTGCAAAATTCATCAGTTTGGTAAAAAATAATTACTAACATCGCGCTTCTCCTTTTTTATTATTGGGTTTAGTGCGATGTTAAATCACTTATTTTTATATTTCAAATTTCCGAACTGGAGTTTTTTTAACCAAGCCCTTCTTGTTAATGCTTCTAACACCATTCGCGTTTCATCTGCTGTAAAGACTTCCGATTCTTGATCTTGTAAGAAGGGCGCAATTTCTTGCTTGATGTCAAGCATTCTTGTTTCGATTTGGTCGTCATTTCTGCGAGTAGAAAAAGTGTCGAGATATTTAAAACTCAAATCACTAAATTGAAGCAAAAAATGATATGATTGTACTGATTCAAACACAACATCGAAAATCGCCTTCATATACGATTTTAACTGTGGGACACTCCAGAACTCTTTTGGTAACCCATAATTTGAGGGCGGGCTTTGCAGCGCTTCCCTTATTTCTTTTTTTTGTTCACGAGTAAATTTTTTTGCATTTTCATTATTGAGGTGTCTACAAAAGAGGCTTGCCATCAGTCTTTCATGAAAATCTTCAATCAATCGACTTATACTGCGTTCGGATTTAAATAAAAATGAACCAATCTGAGCTATTTCTAGTCCTGCTGATCGCATCATAATTGCTTGAGCCTTGTGGCGGATTAATGGCACTTTTGACGTCTTAAAATAATCTTTTAAAATTTCAGCTTCTTCAGCTACTACTTCAATCTTTTTCATGAGGATCATGATCCTCACTTTTCTTGATTATGTCAAATTCTTAAAGCTGCCATTTTGTTTTAACAGAGCTATAATTGTGAGTCGTGACGATTGGCTCATTGATTGCCTCTCCAGCAATTAAGATTCTAAAATACGTTTCGTTGCGTGAGCAGTCATTAGCCTTTAATCGAGTAAGCCAAGCTGAAAAAACATCCGCATGAGCAAATGTTTCATTGATAAGGGCCATTAAATGCCGATATCGCTCAGGTACGCAGGGCACCATATAATATTTAGTGTACGGTTGGCCATTATTACAAGCAGTCTCTTGCGGAGTTGAAGCTTTTCCTTCAAGAATATCATCATAATCAACACGTGACATGAGTGCCTCATTCAGCATGACGGCAGTATCAGGCCGGGTTGCCAGAAATGATCGTGCCATCTCTGGTGTTATTTCTTGAACGTGCTCAATAATGTGGTTGACTATGGTCTGGCGAGGTTCCTGAGCATGACACGCCAGCTGCATAAGAGCAAAAAAAAGAAAATATTTCATGGGAGATATCCTTGGCCATATATTATTTTATTGATTTTTTTCTATTAGTATTATTTTAGCAGGGGGCGATTTTTGTCAACCCTATGTCCTTTGCGCGTAAGCCAGGGGTGATATTGCCTGGTCGTATAATAAAATTTTAATGGTATAATCTTTATATATATTTATTTTTATGGGGTTTTTATGAATAAATTAATTAAATTATTTTTTACTTTAATATTTTTGAGTAATTTTTGCCACGTAGATCATCATGATTTCTTTCAAAAAAAAGATGAAGGCGTGCTCTTTCCAAAGGGATTCCTCAAGGGTGTTGCTTCATGTGCTTACCAAAATGGTGGCCATAACTATTGGGAAAGGTTGGGTGGCAAGCCTGAAAGTAATTGGACTCGATTTGAAGCATCTGAGTTCTGGTTTATTATTGATCGTCAACGTGCAAGTGGAGCGCCGGTCTGCTTTCGTCGCACTTCTCCTATTAACCGAGGTGAAAAGGTGGGGATCTCTGCTGATGGTTGGAACAGGATGTTTGATGACATTCAGTTGATTAAAGATTTAGGCTGCAATGCTTATCGATTTGAGATTCCTTGGACTGATTTAAACCCGCATGAGGGTGTTTGGAATGATGAGGCCTTCGCTTTTTTTGATGCGTATATTGATGAGCTCAAGCGCCAAGGTATTGAGCCTATTGTTACTTTGTACCATTGGGTTCATCCTGATTGGTTTGGAAAATATGGTGCATGGGAAAAGGAAGAAAACATCGTTCATTTTGTTGCGTATGCTCAAGAAGTCTTTAAACGTTTTGGCCATAAGGTTACCTATTGGTGCACGATTAATGAACCGACGGTGGTGAGCATGTGTGGATACGTTTTAGGAACGCATGCCCCTGGTAAAAAAGATTATGCATCCATGCTGCGCCCCTTTCTGCCCGATTTGCTATTATCGCCCATTGCTCATAATTATCATTTAGCTGGTACAGTATTGGGGAATCTTTTTAAAGCCCATATTGAGGTCTATGACGCCCTTAAGGTAATGCCACATGGTGCAGATGCCCAAATAAGTATCATCCATCAGGCAGCCTATTTTAATGCTAAAATGAAGACTGGGCTGAGCGGTTTACTTAATCCGATAAGTCAGAAGCTTGCAGATCATTTTAATAAATACTTTGCCCATGAAATATTTATGCGATTCTTTAAAACGGGTTACTTTAGGTACGATGTGCCGGGGCAAAAGCCTGTCGAGTTTATTGATACACGTGCCCAAAAAAGTCTCGACTTTATAGGACTTAATTTTTATGCGGATATGACCTTTGGGCCAGCTCCTGAATGTCATGATGGAGAAGAAATAACGGATATGGCAATGTGGGCAATTCGACCACAGTCGATTTACCACGCTATCAAAGAGATGTCTGAACTACGTTTGCCAATCATTATTACTGAAAATGGTATATGCGATGGCCAGGATACTCGTCGCGAAAAATGGATAGTCGGTTATAGTAATGCGGTCAAAAAAGCGATAGATGAAGGATATGATATTCGCGGCTATTGTTATTGGTCTTTGCTCGATAATTTTGAATGGAATATGGGACATAATAAAAAATTTGGTCTTTATGCCGTTGATACCTTGAGTGATGACCCGACTAAAAAAGAGCGCGTATTGCGCCCAGGTGCGTATGCTTATAGAGATTATGTGAAGGTTGCTGCATAGGACAGTAGAGTCCCGTCACGGAGTACTTTTTGACAAAAATACATTTAATGATACTATTAATTAAAGCAACATTAATAATAGTAAAATTGAAAGAAGCATGCTATGCAAAAAATATTCATGAGCCTTTTGTTCTCATTTTGTCTACAGGCGCAGGAATCGCCATTAACGCAATCATATATCACGAATAATATTAACCAGATATCCGTTGAATCTGTAAGGGCATTTATACAGGAACGCCCAGCGTCGGCGATGGCTATTCATAAAGCGGCTATGTCTCTTATTAATTTTGAAGATATTATGATTGAGGTCGAATCTACCCCGGAAGAGAAAGCAGCGAATGGTGGTGTTGTGTGTATCAGTATGTATCTATCCCATGAGATCCCCGCGCAATATGAGCATATTGTCGCCGTCATTAATGAAACATTTGTTTCTAAAGATGTTCTTATATCGTGGATAGGTGCATGTAATTCTGATGAGTGTTACCAAGATGAAGCCTACTTTAGGCTACTTATTATGGCTCAGGCTATTAATAAACCTGAATCATTATTCTTTTCTTCTCTGTTGGCTTGTATGCAGGATGAAGATGTATGGTCTGACTTGGTTTCGGTGAAAGATCGTGAGGGGAAGTCATTTTTGGATCGGGTTTATGAATGTGCATTGCATGACAAGCAAGAAATTCTTAAAGAAAAAAGTTATCAAGTCATTCAGAAAAAAGGGACAATTCCTCCATTAGGATTTAATGAGGGGTCGTTCAGATTTTTACAAGAATCACCATATCCACTTTGGGCATACCAATTTGACAGAAAATCAATCACTCAAACAGAAGCGCATCTTTTTGATACCCCTCAGGCTCACAGAATATGGGGTTACCTTGAACCAGAAATTAGAGAACTTTTTTACCAAGTTCATCACATTGAACAACAAGAGCACGCAAAGGGCAATTATGTCTTTTATCATGCACAAAACTGGGACTACCATTTATATGCTGATTTGTATAAACAGCTATGGAACATTGTTAAAAATGATACAGTAGGTAATGATTTTACTTTTGTCAGATTTAATGAGCAAAATGAAGCTCCCGATGAGCGTGGGGATTACTTGTGGATGAATGGTTCATTATTTGGAAATGCCTATATAGAAGGTGACTGTACCGCGGCATATTTTTATTGCAATAGAAGTATTCGCAAAAATGATGATCTGATCGAAAACCTTTTTTGCTTCTTGCATATATCTTCGTATTACGAAAAATATAAAGATCAATTAATGGAGCTCAAAAAACTTCATGAGCAGGCAAATGAAGGCACCAATGTGGGTGCAAAAACAGTCAGCAATGGAAAAATAGAATCTTATTCAGGTTGCGGAAATCTTCTTTTAATCTCTATACCAGCAGATAAAATGGGGCTGGTGCGTGTAGTTTGGCCGGGGATCGGTCAACTCAGAGATGTAACGTTGATTGATGGAACTTCTATCAGCGATGCCCAAAGGGTTATTGATACCATGATTGCAAATCCTGCGCTTTTTGCAAAACCTTTTCCAGAATTTCCAGCCTATGTAAAAATATCAGATTTTCTTGTATATACATTGCCCCTTACCATTGAATATGCACTTGACCCACATAATGGGCCACGTATTTATCAATTTAATGCAGCTGATAAGGAAAAATTAAAAAAATATATCGCTGCGCGTGACGCATTATGTGCTCAGATAAAGCAGGATATACAAGTATCATAAATTGATTCCCAATTTTTATTGCAAGAATGCAGTTCGCCCGAGGCTCATATCAATACTTATGTAACTTGCGGTTGCACCGATTGTCCAAAACAAAAAAAATTTTTGGCTCCTTACTGGGCTTCCAATTGTTTATGGCCGCTCACGCCATATCACGGTGCCATTAACAGAACAAAATGTTTATGAAAGAACCTTTCCTTGCAGGGGCCATTTTTAATGCGCGCTTTTTCGCACCACATTACTGGTGGCTGGAATTTACCACAGGGATTGAGCATCAAAAGGACAAGATACGTGGGACACAGAATTTTAATATCAGTCGAACAGGGCTTGATGATATTGTGGTTGCAGGGGGAAAAAATTTTTTGTTTCACGATGAAACGGGGCAAATTGCGCTTTACGGCATCACGGGATTCCCTACGCAGTGGCAGGTAACAGCCCAAGAAAATTTTGATCCATTAGTTGGTACCCGTTTTTTGGCCTCGGGGCTGGAGCAGAACTTTCTTACAGTTTCATAAGAAGCTTAAAACAGGCATTGAATGGTATACTACAAGTTCGGGCTGTTCATTTTTTTTGACCGGAAATGGCTCCCCATTTTACCGTGTGGTTCTTGCATTCAACCAGGAAATTTAACTGATATTTTTCTGATTGCGCAATAGCGTCATGCGCTTAACATTATTGAAATGGGGTATAACGCAACCTTTTTTACCAATCAAGCAGCGCTTTTACCAACACAAAAGATAAACACCCCAAATCTTATAAGAAATAGCTTTTATGCAAATTATGTTTATGTGTTCAAAAAAACTTTGTTTTTGAAAAAACCGGGTGGTATTGGGACAGGTTTTAATATTAGCTGTGCACAAGAGCTAAATACTCAAATTTTTGCCTGCTGGCTTAACTTGAGCTTATTATTTTAAAAAAATATTTGAAAGTAGGAATAAGTATTGACAGCAATTTTTGTTTTTAAATATGAACTGTTTGTTGTTATTTTTGATAAAAAGATATATTCTCTTAAGTAAGAAAAATGAAATTTAAATATTTCTTTTTTGATGATAATATATAGAATATATATACTCATTTCGCAAAAATCACAAACAGAATATGAGTTGTGAAAAATTTTTGCGATTGTCACAGAATTCATCGGTTACCAAGAAAGAAAAAAACAGATCATCAGATGATGAAATGACAAAAAAATGGATTGATGCGAATACCAAAAAATGTCCTAATTGTGGCACAGAAATTGAAAAAAAGGGTGGTTGTAAAAAAATGCATTGTTACGATTGCAAGCATGTTTTTGACTGGAATAAGCTATAAGTCTTCATGAAATCAGCTGTGATAGAAACATTAAGGCGGCGCAGGACCCTTTGTTTTTGGTGTTTCTTGTAGTATAATGAAAATCAATGTTTAAAATTATTCAAAGCATTCTTTAATGTGCCCATAGCTCAGCTGGATAGAGCAACGGATTTCTAATCCGTAGGTCGTAGGTTCGAATCCTACTGGGCACACCAGTTTCCAGTTTTCTTAATTTCCAGTATCTTTGCAAACACGGGTTTAAGCTCTATATCGATCTTTCCGTCTTTATATGAGCAGTTCGATACTAGAACGTTAATCAACCGGCGCTTTTGTTCGCCATTTCGTTTATTAAACATCTGAGTGGCACTTTTGGATAGTTCTAAAATAAAGGTAGCATTTTCTAGATAATGCGAGTCTGCTTTTTGTGCTGCTATCAGTTTGATAAAAAGGTTTTCTTTTTCATTAATCCATTTTTTTGTGTTGCTTTGCCAGAACTCCTCAGTTATTTTTTGATCAAGTTTGTCTAGATAAGCCTGGTCAATTCGATTCTGCAAAACTCTAATTTGCTTCTCCAGCTGAAGCACAAGATTATTATGGTATTCAATTTTATCTTTAAAGCTTTCTCGGACACCATTTAATACAATCTGCTGAATATCTTCTGGCACATGAATATTTTCTAAGAGCGCCTTAAAGTCATCTTCAATTGCTTCTTGCCGTATATATGCTTGCTTGCAATTACCTTTGTATCCGGTGCAGTGGTAGTAGATATATTTCCCCTTTTTTAGTTCCGCAGTTAACGCACATCCACATACTCCACATGAAATTAAGTTGGTATATAAAAACAATGCCTTTTTTGTTTTGCTTTTACGAGGGTTAATCAGAATACTTTGTACTTGTTGAAAGATTTCTTTACTGATAATTGGTTCATGTGATGCATTTTCATACTTTTTACCTTTCCACACAAAGACTCCAGTATAGAACTCATTTTTGAGTATCGTTTCTACATTGCTGGTGTAAAAATTTTTACCATTTCTATAAACCATTCCCTCAGCTAACATTTGTTTTTTTAGTTTCAACAAAGAGTACGATCCAGTAGCATATAACTCAAACATCTTTTTAACGAAAGGTGCGGTCTGCGGATCAATAGCAACTGTTTTTTTTCCATTCTCTCTTGTATTAATGTACCCATAAGGCGCGCTTGATGGATATGTACCTTGAGCTGCTTTTTCAAGCATGCCTTTTTTTACTTCCTCTGATAGGTTATCAATATGGTTTTTTGCCATAAGTGCTTTAATGCCGAATATAAACTTCTCATTTGAACGAGAGTCTTTACTGAGCACCACATTTTCTTTTACAAGGTGAATTTTGATATCGGAATTTTCTATTAACCTGTCGAGTAAAGCATAATCGGATATGTTGCGTAGAAGACGATCCGTTTTTTCAACTAAGATATGCTTGATGTCTTTGTTCTCGCTTACAGCATTAAGCATTTTATTGAACTGCGTACGCCCAGCCTTTTTTGCAGTTTCAATATCAGTAAATTCATAAGTAATTATACAGTTATTTTTTGATGCATACTCATGCAACACCTTTATCTGAGCAGGAATTGAAAACCCTTCACTTTCTTGGTCTTTTGATGAAACACGAGCATAAATAACTGATTTTTCCATTTTAGAGGCTCTCTTTAATCTCGGATAATGTTGTTTTAGTGTCCTTAAAATATTCTTTGAGTGCCTCAAGCATTAGCTCACGCATACTTTTACCAGTAATGGCTGCAATGGCCTTAAGTCTTTTGTGATCTTCTGATGGAATATCTAGCGTAATACGGGATAGATTCTTTTTTTGATTCATTAAAAACCTCAATAATTTTGATACTTATTTATAATTATACAGAAATACTGAAATAAAGAAAGCGGTCTATGGTAAAGCTTCGCACCCAGCCTTTTTGACAAGTAGTCAAATAAATGACAATATTAATAGAAATATAAGGCTTTTTTGGAGATAAAGTGAAAAATTTAATCAAACATATAGACCCTGCACTTGAAGAAATAAAGAGTTTATCTGGTTATCGTCCCCAGAGAGTAAGAAATCTATATGATCCTCTTGCTATTAAGCCATTTAAGGTAAGTCGTAGCAAGCTAGAACTTTTTTTGAAATGCGCCAGATGCTTTTACCTTGATCGTAGATTAGGGGTTGCTCAACCCCCTGGTTACCCATTTTCATTGAATAATGCCGTCGACTCTCTTCTAAAAAAGGAATTTGATGGTTATCGAACAGAGCAAAAAACGCACCCTATTTGCTTAGTGAATGGCGTTGAGGTAGTTCCCTTTAGTCACCCTGACATTGATAAGTGGCGCGATTCTCTTCATGCCGGAATTCAGTGCATAGTACCAAATACTAACATTATGCTTTATGGTGGATTGGATGATGTGTGGATCAATCCTAAAACTAATGAGTTGATGGTTGTCGACTATAAGGCAACATCAAAAGCCACTGCAGTGACCCTGGATGCGCCATGGCAAATTGGTTATAAGCATCAAGCAGAGATCTACCAATGGCTTTTGCGAAAAAATGGCTTTATCGTTTCCAACACTGCATACTTTGTTTACTGCAATGGCAAAGCTGATGGCAATAATTTTGATGGGCGATTGAGTTTTGATATCTCATTACTCCCATATGAGGGTGATGCTGCTTGGGTTGAAAGTGCCGTGATGAACGCCTACAATTGCTTACGTTCTGACGTTATGCCTTCGGGCTCTGAATCATGTGATTATTGCCTATATTTAAAGGCAGCACAAAAGCATATCTTATAATTCAATAAATCTTAACCTGCATTTAAAATAATGCTTTCATCGCAATAGCATGCAAGCGATTAAGGGTTAAATCTTTACTTTCCAACAAAGTATTTTTTAATTTTTGATGTAAGTATACATGACAATAGAAATTTGGTGTGTAAATAAGTACTTTATTGGGGACAAGAGATTATGAGCATTACACCTAAAAAAATAAGCGGGGACTCCCTTGATATATCAGCTGAAAATCGCAAACAGCTGAAAAACCTTTTCCCTTCGGTCTTTACTGAAACTTTAAATGATAAAGGAACGCTCGTGGAGAGCGTCGATTTTGAAAAACTCAAAGCAGAGCTTGGTACTTTTACTGATTTTTTTGAAGATCGCCGTGAGCGTTATGGCATGGAGTGGCCAGGAAAAAAAGATGCGCTTCATCTCATACAAACTCCCATAGCCGCCACTCTAAAACCATCTCGTGATGAATCTATACACTTTGATACAACTGAAAATTTATTTATTGAAGGTGACAATCTCGAGGTACTTAAGCTTTTGCAAAAAAGTTACTATGGCCAAGTGAAAATGATCTACATAGATCCTCCTTATAATACAGGCAATGATTTTATTTATACTGACAACTTTACAGACTCTCTCGAAGCGTATCTTAAATATGCCGTTCTGGTAGATGGTAATGGTAAAAAATATTCTACTAATACTGCAAATGAAGGCCGCTTCCACACCAAATGGCTTAACATGATGTACCCTCGGCTGTATTTAGCGAGAAATTTATTACGAGATGATGGGGTTATATTTATCAGTATCGGCGCAGAAGAATTGCACAACTTAATAAATTTAATGAATGAGGTTATGGGTGAGGAATGCTTCAAAAATATTATTGTTATTAGAAGAGGAATTAAAAATGTTCAAGCGCAGTTTGAAACGATTGATTCCTTAAATCACGGTCATGAATATATTCTTTTTTATTCAAAAAATCCTGCTTATAGGTTTGAAAAATATTACATCCCTGCATCATTTGATGAGATTGACGAGATTGAAGGTTCTTGGAATAATCATTGGCGCGGCACAGAGCGGCCTACCATGCAGTATGAGATATTTGGCATCAAGCCTAAAAATGGACAATGGCGCTGGAGCGAAGCAAGGAGCCGAACTGCCATAAACAATTGGCGGATCTTATGCAAAAATATTGGGGAAAACTCATCGCAAAATGAGATCGACCAATATGTATCAAATGAAGAAAAAAAATTAAATGGAGCTAAATTTGATCTTCTTCGCTTATCATCTACTGGGAAACCAGAACATTATATTAGGTCATCAGAGGGTAGGCTGGCTAGTGATTTATGGATAGACCTTAAACCAAATGGAAGTAGCCAGCTTAAAAAAATATTCGATGGAAAATATTTTGATATGCCTAAATCAGTTGATCTCATATCGCGAATTATCAAGATTTCATGTGGCGAAAACGATATCATTATGGATTTTTTTGCTGGCTCAGCTACCACAGCACAGGCTGTACTCGAGCTAAATGAGCAAGATAATGGTAATCGTAAGTTTATTCTCATTCAACTACCCGAACCATGTGCGCCAGACAGTGAAGCTTTTAAAGCTGGCTACAAAACTATAGCTGATATCGGCAAGGAGCGCATACGAAGAGTGATCAAGAAGCTTGATGAAGAAGATGTTAAAGATAACAAGCCTATAGATCGTGGTTTTAAAGTCTTTAAGCTTGATAGATCAAATTTCAAGCAATGGCAAAAACTTGGTTCTGATGCTGATACAGAGATGGTTGAAAAGCAACTGGAAATGCATATTGACCATATTAATCATAAAGCGACGACTGAAGATTTACTGTATGAGATCCTATTGAAAGAAGGTCTTACACTTACTGAAAAAATTGAACCAAAAGTGGTAGCTGGCAAGAAGCTCTTTTCTATAGTAGATGGAAAATATCTTATTTATCTTGGCGATACAATCAACAAGGAGTTTTTAGAGGCCATTGTCGCTATGGGTCCCGAGCTTTTTATTTGTCTAGATAGTGCGTTCGGGAATGATGATCAGCTTAAGGCTAATGCGGTTTTGGCTTTTAGTGCTATGAATAGTGAGAAGCATGTTAAAACCAACTTTAAAACCATTTAATTCAGATGTGCTATGAAGTTAAAATTTGATTCTAGCCTGCAGTACCAACTTGAAGCGATACAATCAGTCGCAGATTTATTTGAGGGGCTTCCTGACGGAAATGGTGAGCTTGCGCTTGATGTTTCCCAAATAGACGGATCTCTCTTTCCTGGTGTTTGCAATAACTTGTTATTCTCTGACGCTCAATGGTTAAAAAACTTACAGACTATTCAAGAACAAAACCAAGTTTCAAAATCTGACGCATTGGTTGAGCCTAAAGCAGTGTATCAGTTCCCTAATTTTTCAATAGAAATGGAAACCGGTACCGGTAAGACATATGTCTATCTGCGTACAATTTTTGAACTTAATAAACTCTATGGCTTTAAAAAATTCATTATCGTTGTTCCATCTGTTGCTATTCGCGAGGGAGTGACAAGTTCCATTAAAGCGATGAAGGGTCACTTTAAAGGGCTCTATGACAATGTTTCTTTTGATTCTTTCGTCTATGATTCTAAAAATTTGAGTCTGGTTCGTCAGTTTGCTCTTAATAACCAGGTGCAAATTATGGTAATCAACATTCAAGCTTTTCAAAGGGACCTTGGCGACGATGTAGATTATGCTAATCTTGCAACATCAGACATTAAAAAACTGAATGTTATTCACCAAGAACAGGATAAAATGTCTGGTCGCCGTCCTATTGAATTTTTACAGAAAACCAATCCTATAGTGATTATTGACGAACCACAAAGCGTGGATACCACCCACAAATCTCAAAAAGCGATTACCAGTCTTAATCCACTGTTTGCCTTGCGTTATTCCGCTACGCACGTTAATCCTTATCATTTACTTTACAAACTTGGGCCTATTCGTGCATATGAGATGGGAATCGTTAAACAAATAGAGGTGGTTGATGCAACAAGCGGGCACGACTTCAATAAAACCACTGTGCGACTTGATGAGGTTGGTTATTGGCCTAAAACATCAAAAATTCCCCACGCAAAGATTACTATTTTTGAAGATTCGCCAAATGGCCCTCGCGAGAAGCGCTTAAAAGTCGGGCAGGGAACCGATCTTGCTAAACATACTAATCGCAATGATTATGAAGGCTATAGGGTCACTAATATCAGTGCTGAGCCAGGAAATGAATATATAGAATTTCAAAATCTCGTTAGAGTTGATCTTTTACGTGAAGCCGACGGCATGGAAGATGAGCGGATGAAAAATCAGCTTCGGCAGACTATTGAGGAACATTTTGCCAAGGAGAAAAGGTTCAAGGATAAAGGAATAAAAGTTCTTTCATTGTTTTTTATCGATCAGGTAAAAAGTTATCGCCAGTTTGATGAGAATGGTAATCCGCAAAAAGGAAAACTGGCTGTGTGGTTTGAAGAGCTATATATCGAAATCAATACCAAATATAAACAACTCTTGCCCTATTCTGCTGAAATGGTGCATGAAGGGTATTTTTCTGCAGATAGAAAAAAAGGTAAAGTTGTTCAAGAGCTTGATACAACGGGCGCTACGGCAAAAGACGACGAGACATATTCTATAATAATGAAAGATAAAGAACGGCTGCTTAATACGAGTGAGCCATTGCGATTCATTTTTAGTCACTCGGCACTTAAAGAAGGTTGGGATAATCCGAATGTATTTCAAATATGTGCTCTTCGCGAAATAGGAACTGATAGGCAACGAAGGCAGACGGTTGGTCGCGGCCTTAGGTTGCCAGTGAATCAACATGGAGAACGTATTAGCGATGAGCAAATTAATAAGCTTACGGTCATAGCAAACGAATCCTTCGAAGATTTTGCACGAGGACTTCAATTAGATATGTATCCCAACGGAACATCTGAGTTGCCACGCAAGTATGTCGAAAATGCGCGTAAACGCCAGAAAATATCTTATAATAAACGAGTTGAGCTCAACCCTGATTTTAAGATATTGTGGGATAAGATTAGCAAAAGAACCCGTTATTCCGTAGAATTTAAAACCGGGGTGCTCATTGAGCACGCTGTGAACAAAATAAACAAAATGGTTGATATTGTACCAGTACACATTAAGGTCAGTAAGCGATCTCTTGCTATAAAAGAATCAGGAATTGAAGGCGGTCAGATTACGCAGGCTGGATCCTATCAAGTTGGCGAAAGGCAATCGTTGCCCAATCTTTTGGCATTTCTTCAAAGAGAAACAAAACTAACCCGAAAAACACTGGTCAGTATCATAAAAAAATCGGGTAGGATTAAAGATTTTATGGTGAACCCAGCACTGTTTATGACAGAGGCAGCAAAATGTATTAACATGGCAATGCATGAACTTATAATCGATGGTATTAAATATGAGCCAATCTCGGGTAAAAGTTATGACATGCAGTTGTTTGATCAAAAAGAAGTACAGAGTTATCTCGATAGGCTTTATAAAGTAAGTAAGGCTGACGCAAGAACTCCCTATGATTTTATCGAATATCAGTCAGGGGTAGAAAAGAAATTTGCAGAATTTTTAGATGCCAATGAAAGCGTAAAATTTTTCTGTAAATTACCGAGTTGGTTCAAGGTTGAAACTCCTCTTGGAAGCTATAATCCTGATTGGGCTGTCGTCATTGAAAATGATCACAAACTTTATTTGGTGCGTGAGACAAAGAGCACGCATGATACCGAGAAAAGACGTGCTCTTGAAAATGAAAAGTTAGATTGTGGCAAGGCGCATTTTGAGGCATTGGATGTCAATTTTAAAGTGGTCACAGACATCCATGAGATGTATTAGTTCTGACTTAATCTGACAACTCGCGATAAAAAAAGCGAGAGTTTCTGAGTTTGGTAAAATATAAAAAACAAACCAAACCAAACCGAAAGGAAACTCTCATGATCAATAATAACAG
>JAJZMR010000054.1 GCA_021847535.1 bacterium | reverse complement strand
GTGACGCACCCAGACACAACGGACACCGCTACCTGAAACAAAGATGCCACGCTTGCGCAATTCGTTACTTGCTCGGTGCTGCCCATGTGCAGGAAACTCATAGGCATACGCCACTACAGCCTCTTCTATGCTTTCTTCAACACGGTTCTTATAGTTCGGGCGCCGCCTACTCTTATCAAATAAGGCCTCAACTCCGCCCTCATCAACTGCCGACTGATAACGATAAAATGTATCACGTGATAGGCCCATCACCTTACACGCTTTAGACACATTACCCAATTCTTCTGCCAAATTGAGCAAGCCTACTTTATGTTTAATCACCTTACTGTTATTATTGATCATGAGAGTTTCCTTTCGGTTTGGTTTGGTTTGTTTTTTATATTTTACCAAACTCAGAAACTCTCGCTTTTTTTATCGCGAGTTGTCAGATTAAGTCAGAACTAATACATCTAATGTCCCATCTAGCATGTTCAAGTCCCTCTATTTGTCGTACAAGTGCTCTAAGTTTGGTTTCCGCGATATCTTCTAATGTCTTACGCTTAAACCGCAACGTGGCAGCATTTCGATTTGCATATTCTACAAAAATATCGCCCAACTCTCCCTTCAGGCCCATCTTAACGAGACATTGCGCCGCGTTATTCTCATCACAAAGGAACCGCTGTTCAATGCCAGGATGTTTCAATAAAGCTTCAATGAACTCTAGTCGCTCATTTTCATAGTCTCTTTCGTTCCCATTCGCATCCGTGCGCGAATAATGAAAACGATGCAAATGGAATTCTTCAATGACTCCAGAAGCCCATTCCACCCGTAAATGCAAGTTGATGTGATCAAAAAGACACAACTCAATCGCAAGAGGAAAGCATAATTCGACTTCTTTCTCCAAGTCTACGAAGATGCCCAAATCATGCAAAAGTACATTCAGGGCATTTTTAATATTGTTCTGTGTACATAAATATGTTTTGTACTTTTGTTGTTTTTTGTTTTTGACAGCATTGACCTCGACCTTTAAACCATGAAGATACAATCGATAGGCACTTAATTCACGTTCATCGATATCGCTATAATCAAGCTGCTTTCTTTTAAGAAATTCGCGTCCTTTAATGATAGCCCACCATACGCAAAAAATAGTATCCCATGCTACCCAAGAAGGGGTCTCTGCATTGCCTCTTCTACCCCACGCAGGTATCTGATCAAACTCCATCAACTCAAAATAAGCAGGTGCAAATACAAATGTATAAATATGTAATGGGCCCGTAAACTCATTTGGGTGCTTGGGTGTTGAAATAATTCTTGCGTACTTGATTAATAGCTTCCAATTGCCTTGTTTCAAAATATTAACGCATAATGCTTTGATGCCTTCTGCAAGACCGTATAAATCAAATGGTAAAGCATATGGTCGATGGAATACCTCGCTAGCACCACAATCAGAGCACGTGATGACCTCACGTTCAAAACGTCTGGATGTTAACATCGCATCCAAGCAACAAAGATCTTGCCTGATTGCAGGAACATTTAACAAATTCGTTTGATCAAGATCACTTTTAATATCGCTTATTGTTTTTTTGAGCTGATGCTTTGCAGTAACGTATAACTTATCGCGCTGAGCAAAATAATTAACCCGCGCCTGTGACCAGATTTCATGATGACCAGACCATAAACCCTTAAATAAATAATACAGCTTATCCACAACGATATCCGTAGCCTCATGATCAGTTTTTGCATCATGAAATCTTTTTAAATAATACCTTAACACCTTAGTCTGATCTGCCATATACATCCCATCTTAGACATTCACTTGCAAGATTTATGCGATGAAATAATTACACAACTATACCAGAGTACAGTAAACATGGGGTGATTACGAGAGCACCAATCACCCCCAAGAGCACAAAACTTCGATCTGGACGCCAAAACACTATCATCTATAAAAACACTTATCCAAATCGGCGGGGCATGATTTTTGCAGGCACACTATTAGGCATATGAAAAAGTTGCTAAGGCCCCTCAAAGTCCATATCCGTAGGTCAACAGAAAAAGAAGTAAGCGAAGATGCTAATCTCTTAGGCCTTTTTGCATTGCTTTACCAGATGGACGTGGAAAACAAAGAACGGACAAGAGCAACTGAAAAATCAATTATTTTAACAAAAAAGGCCGATGGAACGGCCGATTAATTGTATGAAAGGTTATTGTATGTATGATACTAAAAAGCACAACTATAGGCAATATTCGCAGCCGTTGACTCTAACAGAGTTACTTATCCTGTTACACAGTAAAACCGGATATCAACCGCGTATGCGCAGTGGGGGTTATACAGCAATCTGCCCTGCTCACTCAGATAAATACCCGAGCCTTTCTGTACGAGAATGCACCGATAGAATACTTATGCACTGTTTCACAGGGTGCTCAATTCATGAAATATGCGATTCATTAAGCATTAGGATAAGTGATCTTTTTTATGACAATAGGGCAGGAGCATCTTATGGTTGAAACAAGATACATTTATCAAGATAGAACTGGCAATGCATTATATACTAAAGTACGCGTAAGTGCACCTGATGGCTCAAAACGATTCTACTGCGAAAGTGTCGATGAAAATAATGAGATAGTAAAGAACCTTAATGGTTGTAAGAAAGTTCTCTATCGCTTACCCTTACTCCTATACGGCATGTCTCAAGGGCAAACGGTTTTCCTGGTCGAAGGCGAAAAGGATGTAGATAACCTTATAGGTAAAGGCCTCATAGCTACTACTACAACGGGATCGCTTGAATGGGAAGACGATTTCACAATGTTGCTTAAGGACGCTAACGTTGTAATTCTTTATGACATGGATAAAACAGGCATCAAACGCAAAGATCTATTGTGTGAAAGATTATATGGCAATGTCGCAAAATTACGTGTTGTTGATCTACCAGGACTAGAATATAAAGATAAACATGGTGAAGATATTACTGATTGGCTCAATCAAGGTAATACTATAGAACAACTATTAGAACTCGTTCAACAAGCGCCTGATTATGCTCCACCAGCTATTTCTATAATAGTACAAACAAGAAAAGTCAGAAGTATTTCGATTGATGAGTTTCTTGCACTCGATTTACCACCCCGCGAAATGATATTATCGCCCTTCTTAACTAAGCAAGGCTTGGTGATGCTCTATGCTAAGCGCGGGGTAGGGAAAACACACATAGCGTTAGGCATAGCTTATGCAGTTGCAAGTGGTAGCAGTTTTTTAAAATGGCATGCGCCAATACCCCGTAATGTGCTGTATATAGATGGTGAAATGCCTGCAGTGGCATTACAAGAACGCTTACGAAAAATTGAAAACAACTCTGAAGTCAAAGCGCTTAACTCAAGGCTTAAAATTATTACGCCTGATTTGCAAAATGATATCCTACCTGATCTTTCTACTAAAGAAGGTCAGGATGCGATGGAGGAATTTATTAATGATAGAGAGCTTATTTTTCTAGATAACATATCTTCACTTTTCAGAAGCGGTCCTGAAAATGATGCTGAAGGCTGGCAACCAATCCAGGAATGGGCATTATATTTACGAAGGAAAGGAAAGGCTGTCGTGTTTATACATCATGCTGGAAAAAGTGGACAGCAACGAGGAACAAGTAAGCGCGAAGATCTGCTTGATGCGGTAATCATCCTCAAGCAACCAAATGATCATCAACCAGAGGACGGTGCTTACTTCGAAATACATTTTGAAAAAACGAGACATTTTTACGGTGAAGACGCGGCAGCTTTTAAAGTCAGACTTTCAGACGAAGAGAACAATAATACTTTAAGCTGGGAGGTCTCTCAAGTTGATGTTGATGAGGAGGTTGTTGAAATTGCCGACCTAATGAATGAAGGGTTAACAATCGCGGAAATGACTAGAAGGACAAATCTTTCTAAATCAAAGATTGAAACAAGAATGAAACACGCAAGAAAGTTGAAGCTGACAGATAAATAAACAATTTCCGATTTCCGATCTCTATAACAAAATAAGAAAATCGGAAATCGGAAATAAAAAGATATTTTTGGTATTGTTTTGTAAACTTAATATTAAACACAAAGGATATTCTATGAAAAAAATTAATGAATACATGAACATTAAAGAGGCTGCACAATTTGTCGGTGTCACTGGAAATACCCTAAGAAATTGGGAAAGAGAAAAAAAGTTGACCGTATTGCGGCATCCTTTTAATAAATATCGGCTTTATAAAAAAGAAGAACTGGAGCAGCTACTTGTCTCTATAGAACAAAGGTAGCACATGAAAGCTATTTTACTAGCGCGTGTTTCGACTAAAGACCAGGAGGAGGGACTGTCCATCCCCTCCCAGGTTAGGCGCCTTACTGAATACGCCCTCAAGAAAAATTTACAGGTTCAGCAGACCTATCAAATTACTGAATCGTCTAGCAAAGAAACGCGAAAGCAATTTGATATTATTATACAACAAGTACGCAAATCTAAAGAACCAATTGCGCTTGTGACAGACACCATAGATCGCTTGCAACGCAGCTTCAGGGAAACGCCTACGCTCGATGAGTTACGCAAAGAAGGCAAGCTTGAGCTTCATTTTTATCGCGAAGGGCTTGTCGTCAACAAAAACTCAAACAGCTCACACCTCTTACAATGGGATGTTGGCGTACTCTTTTCATCAAGTTACGTGCGTCAACTAAGTGATAATGTAAAACGTAGCAAAGAACAGGGTTACAAAAATGGTTCATGGAGCGCAAAAGCCCCCTTCGGCTATAAGAATATTACTGCGCCTGATGGAAAATCAAAAGACATTATTCCCGATCCCTACGAGTCACTTTTGGTGATCAAAATGTTTGAGATGTATGCTGGCGGTAATCAATCTTTCAAAACTATTGCACAGGAAATGAATAGGTTAGGTCTCAAGAATGCTAAGGGCAATCTTTTCCTACCTAATCGGGTCGAAGTCACGCTAAAAAATCACTTTTACTATGGCGTCATGCGCATAAAAGGAGAAATTTATCGCCACAAATATCAACCACTTATTTCAGAGCAACTCTTTAAAACCGTACAGCGTATGATGTCTGGCAATCGTAAAGCGCCAGCACAATATGCAGGAAAGCCAATTCTATTGCGCGGACTTATAAGCTGTAAAAACTGTGGTTGTACCGTAACAGGCGATATCAAGAAACAGAAGTATGTATATTATAGCTGCAGTAATTCAAAGGGTATCTGCACAAAAACTTGGGTTCGCGAAGAGCGTATAGTCGCTACGTTGCTTGCACAGCTAGGCCCTATTGCATTATCAGAAGCCCAAGAAGCTCGGATTATTGAGCACCTTAAAAAAACATTTGAACAAGAGCAAGAGCTACTCATTCAAAGCAAGCAAAAACTAATCAGAGAGTCAGAGCTCATCCAAGGTAGAACCTCTCGCCTTATCGATATGCACCTAGATGGGCAGATAGACACAGAGACTTATCAAGAAAAATTACGCGAATATAAACAACGACAAAGTGAGATTGCCACCGAACTACAGTCCCACAAGCCCATCGATGAGTCGACGCTTATTACGATTAATAAAGTGTTTTATTTGGCTAGAAACTCTAAAGAAATTTTTGAGAGTTCGAATCTCGATAAAAAACAGGTATTTTTACGTTTTATTTTTTCGAACTTACAGCTGGATGGCGAAGAACTGCATCTGGAGCTCAAAGAGCCGTTCTTCAATATGCAAAAAATCTCAGATGAACCTGAGTGGCTGGGGCGGAAGGATTCGAACCTCCGGATGCCGGGACCAAAACCCGGTGCCTTACCGCTTGGCGACGCCCCAAAATATTTTTATAAATTTTTGTAAAATATGAAAGAATGTTTATTCTGCTTCAGAACTATCAGTCGAAAAGCCAAACTGAACAGCCTTATTATACTCCAAAATAACTGATTCTTCAATCATTTTTCGCATTTCAGAATTAAGCGGATGGACAATATCTCTAAAAGTACCATCTTTTCGTCTTCGGGAAGGCATCGAAACAAACAATCCCTTACTTCCTTCAACGACCTTAAGATCTCTTACTATGAAACAATTTTCAAAGACAATTGTTGCGTATGCTTTAAGCCTGCCACTCTCTTGAGACGGATAAACTTTAACTTCTGTAATTTTCATCACCAGTAGCCTTTTTGCGTAATTACTCTCTTTGTGTATATCAACTTTCAATTAGTGTACAACAGTGTAAAGCTTTGTCAAACTAATTTTATTCAAATCTTCTGAGCTGCTCGTAATTTAGCACTCCTTGATGATGGATTTTGAGCAACTTCATGTGACGATGGCAATACAACTTTCGGTGTAAGTATATGTAAGCTCGTTGCATGCTCCTTAAAGGCATGCTTAACAAGCCGATCTTCGAGCGAATGAAAACTAATACAGACAATACGACCGCCCGGGCGCAATACCTCGGGGGCCTGTTTAAGCAGCCCTTCGATATGGTCCAATTCATGATTCACCACGATACGCAAAGCCTGGAATACGCGTGTGGCTGGATGAATGCCTTTTGGCAAAGCCTTTACTACTTTTTTGACAATATCAACCAACTGACCTGTGGTCAGAATCTTTGTCTCTTGGCGCGCTTGTACTATTGCCCGAGCGATCTGCTTGCCTGCAGGCTCCTGGCCATACCGCCAAAAAATGGTTGCCAGTTCACGTTCATCTGCATGATTAACAATATCAGCAGCAGTTACCGTTCCATGAGCAGTCGACATACGCATATCAAGCTTTTTATCCCGAGAAAAACTAAAGCCTGGCTTATGCTCAATTTGATGCTGCGAAGTGCCAAAATCTGCAATAATACCATCAACCTGCATGACCCCTATTTTTTTTAATGCAAGACGCAGTGTTGCAAAATTAGCCCAGACAAAGCGAACTCTGCCGGGAAAATCTGCTTCGAGAGCTTCGCGATTATGTTCAAAAGCATCTGGGTCAACATCAAACGCGATAACTTCGAGCGTAGGGTCAGCTTGCAGTAATGCACGCGTATGGCCACCACCACCGAAAGTACAATCTACATATAGACCTCCAGGCCGTGGCGCCAAAAATTCGATTACCTGCTCAGCCATTACCGAAATATGGTAATTTTTCATGAAATATTCTTTTCTAACGTTTCTACAATATTGTGTAATGCAATCGATCGAGAAGCTTTAACCAAGACAGCCGTATCTGCCCCTAAAAGTGGCCGAACAGCCTTAACCGCCTCTTGCCATGTTGGTACTAGTATACACGATAATGATAAAGGTGCCGTCTTTTTTATATTTTCTACTTCACGCCCCACCAAAATAAGATGTGTTAATGAGGGCACCTTTTGTAAAAAACGACCTATTTGTCGATGCCAAAAACTACTCAAATGGCCCAATTCAAGCATATCACCAAGAATCGCAATTTTTTTTGAGGCTACAACCTTTTCAAATGCGAGTAACGCTGCTTTCATACTTTCAGGACTTGCATTATAAGCATCATGAATAATAAGTCCTTGATTATCAGGAAGGCTCTTTTTTTCATACCGCCCAGGAACAATAAAAGGCTCTTGAATAACCGTAAGTATTGTTTCTATTGGCACGCAAAGAGTATAGGCAACAGCAACAGCTGCAAGCATTGAATTTAAAAAGGCTGCATTGGTTGTGGGTAAAACAAGAGGAAATTTTTGCTTATATATTTTCAGTACACACGTTATATGGTCAGCATGAACAACAACCTTACGAACCTGTAATTGATTGCTCATCTTTTTACCAAATTTAATAATAGGATGTTTGTATGCAACACGACTTAATTCTGGCTGATCGCCTTGTATAATACCGATAAATTCCTCATTAAAATAGGAAAATATAGCGCGCTTTTCTATCGATATATCAGATGCAGGGCCAAGTCCTTGGCTATGGCTATGACCAATATAGGTAATAACACCCACCGTCGGCCGCAAAATATCTGCCAAAGCTTGCATTTCCCCCCTTTTGCTGATACCCATTTCAAAAACGGCTGCATCATGATTTTTTTTCAGCCGCCACAAAGTAAGGCAAATGCCCAGAACCGTATTTTGATTTCCATGCGATAATAAAATATTTTTCCCGGCCCTGCGTAATATCATGCCCAGCAATTCTTTGGTTGATGTTTTTCCTATCGATCCCGTGATCCCAATAATAGGAAAAGCGATCTGTGCACGCCAGGCTTTTGCTACAGCAATGAGTGCGGCAAGGACATCCTTGACAAAAATCGCCGTTATAGATGGATCGTAAGCAAAAGATACCGGCCTGTCTGTGATAAATCCAGAAGCGCCTGCGTGTAAAGCAGACTGAATAAAATCATGACCATCATGGTGTGAACCGCGCAAAGCAAGAAAAAATATTTTTTCTTGCTGATGATTATTTTTAAGCAGCCTTGAATCAACAACAAGACGCATATCTTCAGAAAAATCAGGTCCGACCCATTGCGCATCAGGCAGAACCGTCATAAAAAAATTTTTATTCAGAAACATAGATTTTTATACCTTTGATGTAATGAATGGTGTACCTTAATGCAGCACTTTACGCATTTTACCGCCATCAGATGGTAAAATAATACCACGAGATTCAAGCGTGTCTATCATACGAGCTGAACGGTTGTAACCGATTCTAAACTTTCTCTGCAATAATGATATAGAAATCTCATCACATTGGCGAACATAACGCACTATTTCTTCAAATATTTTTTGATCAGCCTCATCAATATCAGCCGCTTGCGTTGTATCAGCTTCAGATAAAATTTCATATATCGGATCACCATATGCCTTTATCTGTTTCACAACATCAGCTATTTCTGCATCGCTCATATAAGCGCCATGAATGCGTGTCAAGCTCCCCTGATTGTCTAAAAAGAGCATATCACCTTTACCCAAAAGTTTATCCGCGCCTATAGTATCAATAATAGTGCGCGAATCTATTTTAGAGGTAACTTTAAAGGCAATGCGCGCAGGAAAATTTACCTTAATCAATCCCGTTATGACATCAACCGAAGGCCGCTGTGTTGCTAAAATAATGTGGATCCCTGCAGCACGCGCCATCTGCGCAAGTCGTACAATAAGCTCTTCAATTTCTTTGCCCGTTGTAATCATTAAATCTGCAAATTCATCAATAACAATAACTATAGGGGCCATATCGTGGTACAGTGCATGATAATCTTTTGCATGGCGCACTCCAGCCTGCGCCATTCGCTCATACCGCTCTTGCATAATTTTCACGGCCCAACGCAATACTGCAAGCGCCCTTTCAGGCTCAGTGACAATAGGAAAAAGAAGATGGGGCAATCCATCGTAAGTTGAAAATTCTAATTTTTTAGGATCAATGAGAATAAGTTTTAAATCCTCAGGACGGGAAAAACAGATAAGGCTTATCAACATCGTATTAAGCGCAACGGATTTGCCAGATCCAGTTGCCCCGGCAACCAATAGATGTGGCATATGTGCAAGATCAATTACTACAGGAGCACCAATCGTATTCTGCCCCAAAACAAGGGGTAAATAACCTTTAAATTTTTTCAACCCCTGTTCATACAACGCGCTAAAATATACAGCCATACGTTCAGATTGAGCAACCTCAAAACCAACTACTGCTTTACCGGCAATCGGTGCAATAATGCGCAAACTCAAAGCCTGTAATGCAAGGGCAAGATCATCCTCACGAGCTAATATTTTACTTATTTTAGCGTCAATATCAGGCTGATACTCATATAAAGTTACGACAGGTCCTGCTGTAATTGACATGACCTTCCCCTTAATACCAAAGCGTAATAATTTTTCTTGCAAAATGTGTGCCTTATGTTGAGCACTAAGATTATTTTTTTCAAAAGAATGGTTGTCGTGCTGTGTATGGGCAAGCGCAGGAAAAGGGTAGGGAATTTCATGTTCAACAACTTTTTTTTGAGGCTTAGTTTTGATGACCAGTTCATCTACCACATCATTGACCTCTTGCGGCAATTCGTGCATTGGGGTCCGTTCAAGGGTAATGGCGGACCTTATCGCACGTGCTCCAAAAAAGAGAGAAACCCAACTATATCCTGTCATCAACAATATGCCTGTCGTTATACAAAGCCAACTTACAAAAAAAATAAATGATTCTGGAGCATAGGCCGTAATTAAAAAATAAAGAGCCTCACCCAAAAGACCTCCGGAATAGAGGACCGCTTGGTCATAGGCGCCGCCATGCATCAGGAGGCTGTAGCCCAAAGAAATAAGACATATTCCCACAATCAAAGAGTAGGTAATCTGTTGGGGGAAAAAGATACGTGCAAACACAAGACACATTGCGCAAACAAGTAACCAAAAAGAGCCGCCAAAAAGTTGATACATCAATGTCATCATAGTACTATCCTCCTTTTGTAAACCTAGCGGTTGAGCTCGAAAAATTTCAATAGATCTCTATACGCCTATTTTTTTTTATTCTATCTTATGGCATACAATGCTGCTTGCGCTTAAAGGAGAAGAACTATGAAGCTTCCTATTATATCACTATTATTGGCTACTATCGCTCTGGGTATAAAAATGCCCGCCTACGGAGTAAAAACAGTATACATACCTCGTTCACAAGGCCACAATCCATCTATGGTTTGTCTCCCGGCATATGATTATATGGTGATCACCTCACTCAGCTATGGCCAATCATATAAAAACAAAAATATAGCATGCGATTTTTTTGGTTCATCATGTCTCAGTTTTGCAGGAAGTCAGGTACCCAATCGCTCAGCACATGATCTCTTGGCTGATAACTTTGGCCTGGCTCCTGACTTTAAGGGGACAATAAGTTTTAAGCCACTGATACAAAATACCGTATTCACCTTTTATTTTAATAAACCACTTGATTCAGTTCTTTCAGGACTTTATGTAAATTTTATGCTTCCGGTCGATTATGCTCGCTGGTCATTAAACCCCTGTGAAACGGTTATCAATCGAGGTTCAACGCCCTTTGCAAATGGCTACATGGGTGACACACTCGTATCATTTACCGCTGCAACGCCATGGGCGTCAGACGATTCTGAAATGTTTGGCTGTAACCCGGTTACACCCGCACCTTCGCCAGCCGCGCCTGCACAGACAGCTGCCAATGCCCGTAGCTATTTTCAAGGGAACGTCATAACCGGAGATATCCTTCGTCCATTATCATATAATAAAATAATCTGGTGTCCGCTTAAACGGACTGAATTGGCCGAACTGATGATCAGGCTTGGACGCAATTTAATTATACATGAATCAACATTTTTGAGTGTTTTTATACGAGCAAGTTTTCCAACAGGCAATAAACAAAAACCGGAATATCTTTTTGCTCCCGTATGCGGTAATGGAAAATTTTTTGAATTAGGCCTTGGTACGCAAGGCCAGTACCAATACCGTACACATGATGAAAAAACAGCCGTCACTTTCTTGTGGGATCTTTCAGCTGAGCATCTTTTTCAGACAAAACAGTTGCGCACATTCGATTTAATTGGTTTTGAACCATGCACACAAAGAGCATTAAGTCGCTATCTCTTGCTCAAAAAAATAAACAATAAAACACTTGCATACGATCAAGAACTTATTGAAGCCTCATATGCAACCACCTTTCCCGTTTTAGTAAGTCGCCCTATTCAAGGCGATATTGATCTGAAATTGTCTATTGAACATCGCGGCTTTACACAAAATTTTGGATACGCCCTTTGGGGAACAACAGCCGAAACACTCTGTCCTAATTGGCGTCAACCAACCTGCCCGACAGGGGGCAATATATATGGAATCAAAGGCACATCCGGCGCCTACAATTATATCACCACGGGAACAGTCGCCCTAACGCTTGAACCTCTTAATGCGACGCAAAATCAAGCCACTATCTACCAGCCGGCCCCAATAGATAACCCCAATCCATTATCTAATACAACGCCTTATAATAATGTTTCTGGAACCACGGTACTTGATCCAACCATACAAGCAGTTGCGTCAAATCCACCATTAGTTATCGGGTGCACAACACTTGATATTGATTCTGCACGATCACCAGCGCAGTTAACGCATACTTTTTTTACCGAACTGGGCTATAGATGGAATGGGTACCACACCACGCCAGCCTTTTTAATTGGAGCATCCATCGAAACAGCTTCAGACAACCCAGCGGAACTCCATCAGTGGAGTGTATGGGCAAAAGGCTCTGTTGAATGGTAAAAAAATATTCTTTAAAAAGGGTTATTCGATTGACAAATAAAAAATGATTGATCAAATCTTGCATATTTTGATTCTTTTGACTAGATTAAACATCGAGAATGAAGATCAGCTTGGCGCTCAGCAAAAAAAATTAAAAAAAAGAAAGGAGGTATCTAGTAATCGACTCTATTTATTCTTTTTTTATCAGTAACGTTACACAAGCGTTCACTGCAATAAGACGTTAAGTCTTAAAGGTTTATATGTAAGGAAACTTACATATATGTGCGACCAAAGCACTATTTTTTGGTTGTTATCTTTACGTGTATCGTAGTATACACTCATTTAAGAGGAGTACTTTTGATGAAACAACTTTCGAGAATATATTTGACCATTGCACTTTTAGTGCCTGCGGTTGCACTTGCAGACAACTGCAGTACAAGTTGCAACACTACTTGCAATACAAACAATACATGCAACACAAGTTGCAATACCAGTTGCGACAACAGCTGCAATCAGTCATGCTGTTTTAACTCATGCACAACAAGCGTCTGCAATACCAGCTGTGAAAGTAGCTGCTACTGCCCAACAACGTTCATCAAGCGTCCGACGTACGACAACACCGCTCTTTACTACGGACAAGAATATGCTCATCGCTATGACATGGACCAAGTATATGGCGGATTCATGGTCGCATTTGAATATCAACGTTCATTTGATGCAAGCCAGTTGGCACGCGGCCTTTTTGGAAGCAACGTATTAAATTTTGCTGGTAGCCAAGTAGCATCACCCGTTGCAAACTCACTGCTTGCAGACAACTTTGGTCTTTCACCATTATTTCAAGGTTCAATGGCTTTAAAACCGATCATCCAAAGCTACAACTTGCATTTTGATTGGTTTGTCGGATTGGATGAATGGGCAAAAGGCTTGTACTTACAATTTGATTTCAACTTTGAACAACAAAAACGTGAACTCCAAGCAGATTGTTCATGCAGCACTAATATCACCACATCAAACATCAACTTCCCTGCTGGTTACATGAGCGTTTCAACATCGCCAGTTACCCCAATTACCTCATTGCAAACAGCACTTGGGCTTCAAACTGCATTTGGTAATAAAAATAATCCAACAACATTTGGTCGATTTGAATTCTGCGACAGAACACAAAATGGTGTTGCTGGCCTTTCTATGAACCTTGGATACGATTTTGTTCGTTGCGATAACTATTTCCTCGGGGCTTTCTTCCGTGTTGTTGCTCCTACGGGCAGCAAAGTACAACCTTGCTATGTTTTTGACCCTATCGTTGGTAACGGTAAAGGTTGGGAACTTGGTGCAGGTATTTCAAGCCGTTGGGAAATGTGGAATAACAATGATTGTCAAAAACTTACCGCAATGCTTGATGGCTATGCAGTATCTATTTTGAAACATAAATCATTGCGCACCTTCGACCTTGCTTCAACAAACACAGCACTTGCTGTTAACTACGCCTGCAATAACTCATGCAACAATTCATGTAATACATCGTGCAACACAGGCTGCAGCACATCAGTTGCTGCATGCAACAACGGCTGTTCATTCTCTGACTGTTCAACAATCTGTGGCACAACTAATAGCTGTAACACAAGTTGCAATAGCGGATGCAATAACTGCAATGCTGCAAATTGCCTTACCCGTTATTCATTGTTGAAACAATTCAACGTGGTTAATGGTGTGTATACTTATGCAAATAATCTTATCACTGCTGCTGACTTTACTACACGCAATGTTGATGTACGTACATCAGTTAAAGGTGATGCAACTATTCGCTTAGTTTATGAACATGGCGGATTTGATTTTGGTATCGGTTATAACGTCTTTGGCATGTCACGCGAAAAGATATCCTCTGTTGGCGCACCAAGCAGCTGCATATTTACGACAACAGGAACAGTATTTGGCGTTAAAGGTTGCCAAGGTGTAGGTTATAACAGTTATGTTACAGGATCAGGTACGGGCTCAAACGCTACAATAAACTCGCCTGTTAATGTTACTGCGCTACCATTAGTTAATACCGCATCACAAGCAGGCGCTTATGTTTCTGGTTGTGGCACAGCTGCCTGTTCAGCATCTGTTGATAATGCATCAACGACCATACCTGGCGTTGGTACCTATTTATCGAACACTCCTGGTACATTTAATGCTGCTTACAACAGTAACTCAAATAATGCTACTATTACTGCCGGTCAAAACGTTTCAGAATTAAATGCATCTGCAAGCTATGTACAACCAGAAAGCTCAACAACTCCGGTGGTTCTAATCGGCAATGTTAATGAATTGGATCTATGCTCAGGTACAGCTCCACGTCAATTCAGCAACAAGGGCTTCATTACCCTTGACTACACATGGATTGATAATGATTGGGCTCCATACCTTGGCTTTATGGCTGAAGTTGAAGGCGGTTCACGTAACCTCGACCTTGCTCAATGGGGCGTGGTAATAAGAGGCGGAATCTCTTACTAATTAGCCTATTTGACGCACATTCGCGTTATATTTGAACTAACACTAAAAAGGGCCGCAGAATTCTGCGGCCCTTTTTAATACAATTTTTTTGATTGTGATACGTGATTATTTGTCCCCGCTCTTATTGTGCACCAACCGTTCAATGTACGTAATAACATCACCGATGGTGCTCAGTTTTTCTGCCATCTCATCATCAATCTCAATTAAAAACTGGTCCTCGAGATTCATAACAATCTCAACACGATCAAGCGAATCTGCCCCTAATGAATCGAGCGTCACGTCATCTTTAAGCGTATCAACCGGAATAGAAAGTTGTTCGGCAATAAGCACGCGTACCTGTGATGCCACATTATCTGTCATATAAAACCTCTTTTGGTAGTCTTTCATCAATAACCGTTATAATCTTTTTTTCAGGATAGCGCGTCTGCACAAGCGCAGACAAGTTCTTACCTGCACCTGGCATGATAATTGTATCAACACCGATAAACTGATCTATCAAGTACATATGATCTTGATACACCGTCTCCTGACAGGCCACAATCTCTTTTACTTGTGCCGATGAAAGCTCCTTGCTTGGATAAGGCAAATAAACGGGCAGCTCTGGATTCTTAAATTCAATTTTTTCTAAATATTGTCTATAATACGCAGTTGTTTCTTGCATAAAATTGGCATACAGACCACTTTCTAATGGCATTTCTGTTATGTTACTCGAAGCATACTGCTTAATAACTGCTGCTTGAAACTCTTCAACAATCAAACGCAAGCCAGAAACGGCAAAATGTAATGTATCAAATTTTTCACTCAGGACAATCTGAGCATGATCATAACCAGCCAATATTTTTGTCAGATTTTTTTCAGGAATCCCAACAATTAAAATTTTTTTGAAATTTTTTTCATGGAGCAATTGCTCATAACTGACACCCCATTTACTGAGCATATAAAGACCTTCTGCGAAAGTAAAACTTCCTGCCGCACATAAAGCACTGTAGACACCCGTTCCCAAGCCACCGACCTGAATTACGGCTATACCCTGAGAACGTAGATAGGCGCATATGCTTACCTGTTGTACAAAAAGAAGTTGGTAACAATCAGGTAACGCATGCAATTCAGAAATCGAACTATTATAAAAAAACCGCGCAACGGGCAACCCAGAAATATGTGCCGCTTCTTCAACATACTCCTGCACAATGCGGTCGTGATGATACAAATGTTGCGCAAATCCAGGAACTAATGCCTCATAATCGGGAAATAAAAAGGCGACCCTGCTCTCTTTTTCTAGCTGATATTTCATACAACCTCCCTTACTCATGCAGCATATGCATGCACACGCGCAATGGTTTCATCTTTACCACATACCATCATCAAATCATAAATACCCGGGGCATCTTTTTTGCCCGTTAAGCTGACCCGAATAAGCGGTGCCAGATCACCCAATCCGATTTGTTGATTTCGGCAAAATTCTTTTATTTTCTGCGTTAATTCTTCTGCCACAAAATGAGTTTCAACTAATAGAGTCATCAACGATTCAAGAAGCTTTTTTTGTTCATGCGTCAGGTTATTAAGTTCATAGCGTTGTGGCCGATGATGAAGCTGAACAAGCTCATTAAATAATTCTTGTAGAGTAACAGAGCGTTTTTTATACAGATCGATAGCGGCAAAAATAGTCTGCATACTCCAGGAAGAAAAATTATTGGCCAAAGGTAAGCCCAACACGCCAGACATATAGTCATAAAGAGCTTGCGCTGAGCTATTTTTCATATGCATGCCATTGACCCAATCAAGCTTTTGGGCATCAAAAAGTGCCCCTTTTGATGAAACACCCTCGAGTGTAAAACTCGCGATCATTTCAGAAAGGGTAAAGATTTCCTGATCCCCATGTGCCCAACCAAGACGGACGAGATAATTGCACAATGCGTGGGGCAGGTACCCTTGCTTTTTATAGTCATAGGCATTTGCTGCAGCATCACGCTTACTCATTTTTGCCCCATCAGGCCCTAATATAAGAGGCAAATGGCCAAAAGTTGGCACTGCATAACCACAAGCCTGATACAGTAAGATCTGTTTAGGTGTATTAATAAGATGTTCTTCACCACGAATAATATGGCTTATGCGCATAAAAGCATCATCAACCACCACAACAAAATTGTACATGGGCGAACCATCTGACCGCAAAAGAATAAAATCATCGAAAGTATCAGCATTAAACGTAATAGGTCCTTTAATGATATCCTGGACAACAACCTGCGTACAACTTTCCGGAACGGCAAACCTGATCACGTATGGCTTTTCGATATCTTTACCCGGCTGTAGCCCGATAAATCTTTTGCAATAACCATCGTAACGCACATATGAGACCCCCTCACGAGTGACATTACCCACACGCTTTTGAAGTTCATCGGGGCTACAATAACAATAATAGGCTTTCCCCTGACTGATCAGCTCATGTGCTATACGCAGGTGTTCGCTGTGCCGTTCAGATTGGATCACTATCGTCTCATCAGATCCCATGGCGCACCAAGAAAGCGTGTCGATAATCATCTGAGTATAATGATCTTGCGAACGCTCTTTGTCAGTATCCTCAATACGAACTAAAAAAGATCCCTGATTATGGCGCGCAAACAAAAAATTAAAAAGCGCAGTACGCAGTCCACCAATATGTAACATTCCGGTAGGTGACGGTGCAAAACGTACCCGGACAGGCTTTTGGTCATACATCATAAAAAATACTTAGGCGGTGAAATTTAATAAACTTTGAACACGTTGCCCCCATATACTCGTAGGAACTCCATTATCAAATAACCGGTTCCACGCAGTTTGCATACCCTGTTGATCATTATCAACAAATGGCTGGTAGCCCATATAAAACAAGGCCATATCTCGAACAGGATTTTTAGAATTCAAAGCGAGCTTTTCAAGAGCTAAACGCCCTTTTGTTTGTAATGTTAAATCTGATGAATCAATCTGCATAAGCGCATATTTAGTCTGATAGGTATAATACAAAACAGGATCACAAAAAGAAAGAAGCGCAACTGCTTTACTCATATCCTCAAGTGCCTGCTCATTATTGTTCCTTAAAGCTTCCATATCAGCTTTTAATGCAAGCAAAAATCCGCCATAATTACTCTGTTTATAGGCTGCATAATCTGCAGCAACTGCATCAATAAGTTTTTGATCAGGCAAGTTTTGTCCAGCAATTATTTTTTCAAACTCTTCAAATCGAGCGGTAAAAACATTATATGCCTGAGCAGAAAGTCTATTTTTATAGTACCCATAAAGGGCGTAACCTATCGCACATGCAACAAAAAATCCTGTCACGATCCCCATGTTAATGGCCATCTTTTTATCAAAAGTCATATTCATATGCTATCATCCTTTCCATATTTTTTATTTTTTTAAAAAAAACGAGTTCTTAACACGCTGTATAAGGTGTAAGAACTCGTGATTAGTTACTCAATAGTGCCATTATTCATGGGATGAATGGTCATGTCCATCATGTTCACCATGTGCATGTTGATCTTCTTTTTGAGCCGCTTTTTGTGCTGCAGCTGCACGAATGTGCATACGCTTCACGCCACGATCATTTTTAGTAGATAAAACTTTGCGTCCCTTGTAATAGCCACATTCAACACATATCTGGTGAGGAAGGTTCGGTTCATCACACTGTTTACAGGATGTAACTGATTGAGGGCGAATAAATTTGGTAGACTGGCGCATATCACGGCGCGATTTACTAGTCTTTCGTTTTGGTACTGGCATGGAAGCTCCGACAATGTAACTACGGTTAATTTTTTATCTTTATGACTATAATAAAATCTAAACTTTTTATCATGGTACATCTTATAGGGTACAAAAAAAATGAGTTTTTAGCAAAAAATTACTCACTTGT
>JAJZMR010000084.1 GCA_021847535.1 bacterium | reverse complement strand
CCTATTGCAGTTACCTTATCGCCTGATTATGTAAAAAAATATGTATCAGCGGATGAGGCAAAATTGTATGATTTAATCTGGAAACGCTTTGTTGCCTGCCAGATGAAACCAGCAGAATATGCTCAACGCACGGTTACGATAACTGGTGACCACGAATTTTTTTTCAGAGTTACGGGATCAACCTTATTATTCGATGGCTTTTTGCGTGTCTATAATATCGCAGAAGAGCAGACTGATGAAGATGTCGAAAATCCAGAAAAAGTATCGATCCCTAAAGGGCTTAAAGAAAAAAGTCTTGTTGACCTTGATAAAATCAATCCCAAGCAACATTTTACACAGCCGCCGCCACGCTACACTGAAGGCTCACTGGTAAAAGAATTAGAAAAAGAGGGCATTGGCAGACCAAGTACCTATGCAACAATTATGAAGACTATTCAAGCGCGTGCATATACATCACTTGATACAAAAAAAAGATTCATTCCCACAGAACTTGGAATGGCTGTTACGAATCTTTTGACTGAGCATTTGCCCAAAATAATGAGTACACAGTTTACTGCGGTCATGGAAGAAGATTTGGATAAAATAGCGCATGGGCAAATGAAGCGAAATCAACTTATTTTTGATTTTTATGAGCCATTTATGCAAGATTTAGAAAAATTTCGTGGAGAAAAAGGCAAACAGGTTGAAAAAACTGATATCATCTGCCCTGAATGCAAAAAGCACAATCTTGCCATTCGCTTTGGCAAAGCCGGCCCATTTCTTGGCTGCTTGGGGTACCCAGACTGCAGCTTTACGAGTAATTTTGAGCGCGATGAATCGGGAACGATCAAGCTCGTAGCAGCACAAGCACCGAAATTATTAGAAGAACCATGTCCTGAATGTGGTAAACCACTTCGTCAAATGGTAGGTAGATTTGGGCCCTTTATTGCTTGCTCAGGATACCCTGAGTGTAAATATATTCATACGGTTAAAGCGAACTTTCCCTGCCCTGCTGATGGTGGCGATGTCATAGAACGGTCATGGAAAGGCAAAAAATTCTGGGGATGTAAAAATTATCCAAAATGCAAATTTAGCATATCAGGAGACATTGAACAAACACCATGCCCACAGTGCAAAAAACAACCTTATTTGCTCAAACGAGTTAATAAAGATGGGAATGTAACGCTCAGCTGCCCTGATAAAGAGTGTGGATACAGTCAAGTGCTTAACCAAAGTTAAGCACTTTCTACTTTTTTTACTCTAAATCTTCAATAATCTCAACTGCTTCATCAAGATCTTCTTGTGCATGACCCATGGCCTCTTTGATGTCGTCAAGCGTTTCTTCAACCTCTTCAACCATGTCCTGTATTTGAGAAATCGCTACGTGAGCATTCTGTAAAAGTTCGCTTAATTCTTCAATCTGCTCATTCACTTCCTGCTCATCACAGGCACATGTATCTTGCGGACATTCATAATCATCAGAATGTTCTTGATAAGGCCTGTCTTTTTCAGATTTAAGTTCTGCCAGTGCATTGAGCAGAGCTTCTTTTAAATTTTCTTTATTTTTACATGAACAACACATATACGCCCCCTTTTTATATATAAATATTAATACTATAATGAGATATCATAACAAAAAGCCTACACCGGCAAGACCTACGTAAATAAGGCCCGAAATTAGCTTTATATTTTAAGCAAAACGCCTATACTTTAAAGAGAAAAACGTCATATTTAAGGTACTACTAAGTGTCTATTCTCAAATAACGGCATGTTATCCTTAACACCTTGATCAACATGCAGTGTTGTTAAGTACGGCAACTTGGCTACCAGCTCTTCCCAGTCTTTGCCTTCAACCTGCTCTAAACTATTTCCACGAAGATTGATCTCCTTTAAATTAGGCAAATCAAACAAGACATCAGGAAGATCTGATAAATCGCATGCTCTCAGATCAATCGATTGCAATGCCTTCGGGAGGATTTCTACCCAATTTTCCATCTCTTCATCACTAAATAAATTACCTGCAAGACTTAACTCTCTCAATTTGCTTAGATCAGCTATTTCCTCTGGAACTGCATCTATTCGAGTATCTGCTAAATCCAACTCTTCAAGCGATTTTGGCAGAAGATGCCAATTTGAAGCCCCCGATAAATCATTTTCAGACAAGTTTAATATCTGTAGCTTGACAAGCTGCTCAATTTGCTCAGGCACTTCCGTCAATTGGCAATTTTCTAGGACGAGCTTTTTTATATTTACAAATGGCTTGAACACAGCCCAATTGAACTTCGCTAACTTTGAATCCACTATTAATACAGATCTAATTTTTTCAGGATGGAGTATTTTAGGCACAAGATTCTCAATCATCTTTGCATTTTTACTCTTAATAGATAATGGCGGAGGGAATAAAGAATTTCGGAAAACCTCATGGGCCGAAGGATCGGTTTGCCCCGATACTAAATACCGCGCAATATTTTTTGGATGATGGGGATGTCCCTTGAGTACGGCATCCTGCTTGATTGCTTCAGGCGCTTCCTCAAGTTTTATCCTTTTTACCGAAGACTCTTGGGCACACTGGCTATTTAATACCAGACACACCGCGATAAATTTTACAATTTCATAATTCTTCATAATTAAAACCTCGTATACAAACTACTTCTCACGATTTAATAAAAGAATACCAAAAAATAGAATAAAAAGCTATAATTTTATATAAAAATACTATTAATATTTAAGTAAATATTGCACAAAAATTATCTTTTTAGCCTTTTTATGCTCAATAAAATATCTTTATCTGATAAATCTTGTTTTTTGAACACCTTTATAACTATCTTCATGTTCAGACAGCCCTCTAACACCAGCGCATGAAAATGATCAATTTTGAAAGAAAAATCCTTATAGCAGGCTGCGGCGGGGTTGCCCAGGGAGATCTTTTTATCATGAAAACTAAATATATTGTAACTACCAAGCAACCTAAAATTAAAATGAAAAAATAGGTCCTTGAGAAGCGCGCATTAAACCCTGAAAAATATTAAAGCCTTGTTTTCTGAGA
>JAJZMR010000047.1 GCA_021847535.1 bacterium | reverse complement strand
GGTCACAACATAAAAATAAAGCAAAAGCTCTTAAAGAGCTACAATCTCGTTTATATAGTTCTCACAAAGAAAAATTGGATGCTGAGATGTCCGCTCAACGAAAAGAGCAAGTTGGCGGAGCGACGCGTTCTGAAAAAGCTCGCACATATAATTATCCGCAAAATCGGATAACTGACCATAATGCTGAAATAACATTAAACAAACTTGATATTATTATGGAGGGAAACCTCGATGATATTCTTGAACCGCTCATGAAGAAAGATCTTGAAGAGCGCCGTAAACGTGCATTAATTGTCTCATTTTAAAAATCAATAGAGGTGGTAAAAATGAACATCTTTTCGATTTACCCAGCAGCTTCATGCGCAGTTGGGGCGGTACTGTGCCTTGCAATTGCGTATCTTTTATCCTGTAATAAAGCAGCGATTTCGTATAAAAATATTATTTTTAAGATTTTTATACAATTAGCACTTGCGTTATTTTTGCTTAAAACGGGAGTCGGTAGGCATATACTTTTATATCTAACGCATGCGACACAGACATTGAGCGCTGCTGCTCAATCTGGCATTACCTTTATTTTCGGGCAACTCGGATCTCAAACGGGTCCATGGGGTTTTGTTTTTGCATTTCATGTTTTACCTATTATTGTATTTTTTTCAGCATTTGTTTCAGCATTGTCGTACGTGGGCATTATTCGTTATCTTATCTATGTCGGCTCTTTAATTCTTCAGCCTCTATTGGGTGCATCAAATTCAGAAACTACCTGTGCGCTAGCAAAAAGTTTTTTAGGTCCGACTGAAGCACAACTTGTTGTGCGTGATTATTTGGCAACTATGAGTAAATCAGAACTTTTTGCGATAATGGTCAGTAGTCTCACTATGATAAGCGCATCTCTTTTTGCTCTTTATATATATATGGGGGTTCCTGCAGACCATTTAATCGCCGCAAATTGCCTGGGAATACCAGGTTCCCTTTTATTTGCAAAAATTATCTTTCCAGCGCAGCATGCAGTCCAGCATGAGGCCATTCCTGATTTACCTCAAGAGAATCGTGCACATAATTTGGTAGAAGCAATTATTCAGGGAACGTTGGAAGGCTTGCAACTTGCTCTTGCTATCGGCGCGCTTTTACTTTCTTTTCTGGCATTGATCTCCCTGCTTGATATGATCTGTGTAAATGTAGGATCAATTTTTACACATAAGCCGATTACTTTTCAGGACCTTGTTGGATATTTTTTTGCACCATTCGGTTTTTTAATGGGGCTTTCTGGCCATGAGGCGCTTGAAGCATCTGAATTGATAGGCATAAAATTCTTCTCAAACGAGATGGTTGCTTTTGCAAAAATCGCGAGTAAAAATTTCTCTCCACGTGGATTGGCATTAGTTACTTATGCCTTATGTGGTTTTGCAAATATTTCATGTATGGGTATCGTTGTTGGAGGTATCGGTACATTAGCTCCTAAAAGAAGGGCTGATTTAAGTAACCTGGCTTGGCATGCACTTCTGGCGGCAACCCTATCAAATTTATTTTCAGCTTATTTAATCGGCATCTTACTATAAATGTTGAATTATTGTACAAAACTAAGATATCCTTGAAAAAATGCCGGAACTACAAAAAGGGGAAAGTATGAGCTTGGATCATAAAGAACAAAAAAGTTGTACCACATTTGTTGATTGTCTCTGTGATATTTTTAAAAAACAAAATATGCTTACTCATGACGATATTGATTCATTGAAAAAAGATTTTTTGTATAGCTCGATTCCCGCATTTGAAGATTTTCTGCTGGAAGAACAGCTCCTTGAAAAAGAAGATCTTTTGAAAGCGCTTGGGATCTTTTATACAACACAAGCAATTGATGCGCAAGGCTTTTTTTTCGACCACCACTTGGTAACAATGTTTCCCAAAGATGTTATGCTTCGAAATATGTTTGTTCCTTATGAGCGGGATAACGATGTTCTTTATCTTCTTGCTGCAAACCCTCACAATGCTGATTTAGCAGCGATTGTCGGCAAATATGTATCATATGATGTCGTATTTTTTGTCGGCCTTGCACGGGACATCGATGATGCTATTAAAGAATATTTTGACAATCCACTTTATGAGATTGAGCAAGACACCATTAATAAAGAGGATGCCCGCAGAGAAGAGCATCCTGTTGAAACTATGATCGATGAACTTCAAGCGGATGAAGATTTCGATTAATTATTCTTCCCCTCGGGCAAACTATCCCACAAAATCTTGAGTGCCGGTATATGTTGAAATTTAACTAAAAAATTTTCTAAATCGTTACGTTTTTTAGTGCATGCTTCACGACTTTCACATTGTAATAGAGCATCAAATAAGGCAACAATCTCATCATTTTTTGATGCAAGGCCCACGAGTAAATCCGTAAGGCTCTCTTGAAATGGTAATATTTTTTTTTGACAATCTGTTACATCTTTTTTTTTATCAGCTGCAAATTGTGCGCGCCGCTCCGCCTCGCGACATTCGTTACAGGCCTGCATAAATAACCCAATGCTGAGCAGATACGATACAACAATTCTCTTCATAGAACTACCCTCCTTTTATAAGAAATCAATCATTGAAGGCCATAAGGAACTCAATAAAAAGGCGTACTCCGAATCCTGTGGCCCCTGGACGATAATAACTCATATCTGGAACATTAAACGAGGTTCCAGCTATATCAAGATGAACAAAGGGCGTTTCTTCAACAAAATTTTGCAAAAAGAACCCTGCTGTTATTGCACCGGCCTTATAATTTTCATTTCCAATATTGCACATATCAGCAACCGTAGATCTTATCGCCTTTTTATAATCTTCATGAAATGGTAAACGCCACAATCTGTCACCTGAACGAGTCGAAGCTTCGCTCAGCCTACTGACAAGATCATCATGATTACTCAACATGCCTGCAAAACATGGTCCCAGTGCTGCAGCGCACGATCCCGTTAATGTTGCAATCGTAATAAGGGCGTCCGGTTTGTAATGTTTTACCGCGTAGGAAATCGCATCCGCTAGAATCAAACGCCCTTCAGCATCAGTAT
>JAJZMR010000017.1 GCA_021847535.1 bacterium | reverse complement strand
CTGCTTGAAGGGCATAGGCCTTTTTCACCCCTTCAAACATATGCGCTATCGTCTCAAGTTTTTCTAAACGCTTGATATAGGTTGACAATGTTTCACGCCGAGCTCCGGGACGCGACGCAGAAATAGTATCTGCAATAACAACAATAGGCGCATATATAGAAGCAAAAGGAACCTCTTCATGGTGTGCAGCAATAGCATTTACCACAAGAGAATCTTCACCGCATCGACGTGCAACCTCAGCGCCGAGCATCGCATGCGGACCTTCGCATTCAGCCGACAAAGCCTTACCGATATCATGCAAAAGACCACCGCGTAAAGCGATCTGCGGATGCGGAAGCCCGAGCTCCTCTGCAATGATACGAGCAAAAAGCGCAACCTCAAAGCTATGGGTCAAGACATTTTGCGAAAAGCTGGTTCTAAAATGCAACTTACCCAACATAGAAGTTATTTCTGGCTTAACACCTTGTAAATTAAACTTCATAATAGCATTTTTACCATACTCTTCTACCATTTCATCTATTTCTCGTTCACATTGAGCAACAGTCTCTTCAATTCGTGTGGGATTAATGCGACCATCGGCAATAAGTTTTTCTAAAGAACGTCGCGCAACTTCACGTCGAATGGGGTTAAATCCAGAAATTGTTATAATTTCTGGAGTCTCGCCAATAACAAATTCCATGCCCGTGGCCATTTCCAATGCTTTTATATTGCGACCTTCCTTGCCAATAATACGACCCTTCATTTCATCATTCGGCAATTGAACGACCCCCGATGAATTAGGTGCAACCTGGTCAGCAACATAACGTTGCATAGCATTAACAACGATATTTATTGAGCGCTCTTTGGCATTACTGCGCGCCTCTTCTTCGATTTTTTGTGTCCATTTTTCTTGGGTCATGCGCACATCTGATTCAAGTGTATTGAGCAACACTTGACGTGCTTCCTCGCGCGACATCGAAGCAACCGCTTCAAGTTTATTAACGAGTTCATCTTGTAATGTCTTAATACGTTGTTCATGAAGCCGCAATTGATCACTCAACCGTAAAAAATTGCGTTCTTTTTGTTGGAGTTCCCGCTGAACTTCATCTGCTTGAATTTCCTTTTTTTCAAGCGTTTCAAGACGCGAAGTCAGCTTTTGCTGGAACCGCTCAAGATCAGCGCGTTCTTTTTTTATCTCGGCTTCCGCCTCGGTTCGGCGTCTATACAGTTCATCTTTTAGTTTTATAAGAGACTCTCGGCGCTCCGTCTCCAAATCTTTTTTTATCTGTTCTTTGACCTGCTCGGCCTCATGTAAAACGGCATAAGCGCGCGAGGCCTTTTGCCATGCCCATGCAAAAACTGCGGTGCCCAACAAAGTGAAAATTACAGAAATTATTACTTCTAACATTCTTATCCTTTAATCAAATTATCAATCTAGCCTTAAACAAATGGGCGCAACTGTATATTTATAAAGGATTCTACGGAAGCACAGCAGCAAAAAAAATTAAAGACGATTCGCGCTCTTATGGCTCAACCGATTTTAATTCGTCATCGATGAGACTCATCAATTTGGATTGATCATTAATTTTTTGTTGAGCTAAATGTAAAGCGACTAATATCGCAAGCTGCTTTACATCATTACAATGCGTTTTTTGAGCGACTTCTTTCATAAGAGTATCAACCAAATGGGCTGATGCCACCAAATCGCTCTCCGCTTCATCGCTCACCAACGCATACGCCTCTCCAAAAAGCGAAACTTTATATTTTTGCACTGATAATGTCATTGCTCTTGCTCATGTTCAATTAAAAAATCGATATTTTTAATTAAGTCGTCCACGGCAGACCTTGTAAGCGCCAATTCTTGAGGTCGTTCAAGCAATGACGCTTGAAGCTGTTCGATCTGCTCATGTAACTGCAGGTTTGTTTGCTCAAGAGCACGATTGTCTTGATTAAGTTTTGCATTTTCTAAACGCAATTCCTTTATTAATTCAATCAAGCTCGCTATCTTCTTTTCAAGAACATTGAGAACTTCCATAGAGCATCTCCTTTACTCGTGTAAACAATTAACTAACTTGAATTGAGACTACTACCTCAATTCAAAGATTGTCAACAGTTGGCAAACACTTTATTAAGAACGAGCTAATGCTGCCAACTGTGCAAATACAGGAGAATCGTAAACGGCAATTTGACTCAACATCTTTCTGTTTAATTCCACATGCGATTTTTTCAATCCATGCATAAAAAGACTATAGCTTAAATCATGCTCATGCGCAGCGGCTTTAATACGTGTAATAAACAAAGAACGCATATCACGCTTAAGATGTTTTCTACCCTTAAATGCAAATGCCATAGCGCGCAATAACGTTTCTTTTGCACGCTTAAAAATGTTTTTTCTTTGGCCCCAAAAACCTTTAGTCTCTTTAAATAAACGTTTATGCCTTTTTTTTGTTACTGTTCCACGTTTAACGCGTGTCATAATGGTATTCCTATTGTTTTTTTATATAATAACTAAATTTTGCAAGATCCCTTATTCTTCTTATGCTGGATAAGGAAAAAGCCTTCCAATACGCCCCATATCAGATGGGTTAATGTATAAAGCCGCTCTTAAAAAACGTTTTCTTTTTTCAGTTTTTTTAATGAGCAACTTTCGCCTAAATGGTCGCGTTGCCTTAATTAAACCGCTTTTTAATTTTTTAAACCGTTTTTTTGCGCCTGAATGCGTTTTCATTTTATACATATAAAATTCCTATATTCTTTCAATTTATTACTTTAAATAATAGATACGTGACCAAACCTTCATAGTTTTCAAGTCCTTATCCTGGACAAGCCTCTTGGCTAATCCAGCCTCTTCGAGAAATTTTTCAACCTTGAGGACTAATTGCGCACCGCGCTCTTCGCGCAAAGTTATTTCACGACCTTTGAATTCAATCGTTATTTTCAAACGCTTTCCATCTTTAAGAAACTGAACACCTTGATTCATTTTTGTTACAAAATCGTGATCGGCAATTTTCGGCTGAAACTTCAATTCTTTTATCTGGATAACTTTTTGATTTTTCTTAGTATCCGCAAGTTGCTTTTTTTTAGCATACAACGCTTTGCCAAAATCCATCACCTTTGCAACAGGCACCCCAAAGGAACCTTGATCAGCTATAATAACGAGATCCAAATGGACACTGCGCGCAAGCTTTAAAGCCTCATCACGGGGCATGACGCCCTTGTTTTCTCCATCTGCACCAATAACCTGCAGTGAATCAAATCGAATTTTTTCATTCATAAGTGGCTGATTAGAAGCCTCTTTTGGCTTAAGCCACATACCCCCCTATTCTTCTTCT
>JAJZMR010000083.1 GCA_021847535.1 bacterium | reverse complement strand
ACGTTGAGAACCAATTGTTTTAAATTTTGATTCAGACGATATACTTTAGTAGATATACGCGGGCGCCTAATAATGTCATAAATACTTAACTCCATAACCCGACCATTTCTTTAAATAAATCGCTATCCTTTGCCAAAAATATCCACGTATCTGCATGAGCCAACGTAAATGCATTAGGCTGATCAAAAAAGATCATTGAAACATTTGGAATATTAGCAAAAGAAGCTTGTGTTATAAAATCATGCGCTGAAACAAAAAACACCACTTTTTTCTCAGCTAATTCCGCTTCTTTTAAAGCAGAAAAAGCCAAAGCTGTTTTCGGTTTTTCTTGCAAAGACCAATTCAACGCAATTACATTTTGAGTTTCTAATTTTGACCACAATAATTCAAGGAAAACTCCTCTTTTGTGACCCTTGGAAACCTTGAGCATACGAACACGCTCTTGGGGCCCAAAAATAACCCCGCCTTTACGCCAAAGCGGAGAACGCGCACTCCCAGCCCGAGCACGACCAGTTCCCTTTTGCTTCCAAGGTTTTTTATTTGAAAAAGAAACCTCTGATCGATCTTTACAGGCTACCGTCCCCTGACGCCAATTCTGCATCAAGGCGCGTATATACTGCCCCAAAGCACTATTTTCTGATCGCTCAGGACGCGTAGAAAGCGCCAAATCTGAAGGAGTGTAGAGAGTTTTAATCATCTGCGTCATTTATTATCCCCACATTTTCTTAAATAAACAAGCGAACCAGATTTACCAGGAACCGAACCTTTTACCAGCACAATACGTCCTTGCGGCTCTATTTGCACAATTTCAAGATTCTTAATCATGCATCGGTCAACGCCCATATGTCCAGGCATACGTTTATTTTTTATAACGCGTCCCTGACTCCTCATATAACCGAGCGATCCATTTTTCCGCCCGAGCTTATCACCATGACTTGCACGACCGCCCTTGAATCCATGGCGCTTTACACCACCCTGAAATCCACGGCCAATCGTCGTACCAATAACATCAACATTATCACCCTTGGCAATAATGTCATCAATGTTAACCGCGCTTCCTACAGAAAAATCTTTTTCCAGGTTTTTTTGTAAGCGCACTTCCTTGCGTACGCTAAAATATTTGTGCGGTTCCTGCATCCAGTCTGATGAGAACTCGCTTGATTCATATCGCTTTTTCACGCATCCAAGCTGCACTGCGCTGTATCCATCCTTTTCTACTGTTTTGATTTGAGTCACAAACCAGCGAGCAAGATCGATAACAGTTACAGGCACCACTTTATGATCATCTGAAAAAACCTGGGTCATTCCTATCTTTGTACCCCAGAAGCCATTGATCATTACATGACCTTTCATAGTTATTTAATTTCGACATCAACACCAGATGAAATGCTCAATTTCATGAGAGCATCCATGGTTTGATCCGATGGTGAAACAATATCCAAAATTCTACGATGTGTTGTTATTTCAAACTGTTCACGGGATTTTTTATCAATATGAGGTGAACGTAAAACCGTAAAGCATTTCCACTTATTTGGAAGCGGAACGGGCCCGACGACGAGCGAGCCTGTCCGCTTAACGGTTAATACAATTTGCCTAACTGCTTTATCAAGCAAGTGATGATCGTAGGATTTTAAAGTTAAGCGAATTTTTTGTTTTTTCATTTACATTCCATGCGATTAAACTAGAATATCTGTGACTACACCTGAACCAACAGTTCTGCCACCCTCGCGAATTGCAAAACGTCCGTCTTTTTCCATAGCAATCGGCGAAATAAGTTCAACGGTTAATGTAACATCATCTCCCGGCATAACCATTTCACGACCTTCAGGAAGCGTTACAACACCAGTAACGTCAGTTGTTCTGAAGTAAAACTGTGGACGATATCCATTGAAAAACGCTGAATGTCTTCCACCTTCATCTTTAGAAAGAACATAAACTTGGCATTTAAATTTCTTATGCGGCTTAACAGAACCAGTTTTTGCCAAAATCATACCACGTTCAATTTCTTCTTTTTTCGTTCCGCGAAGAAGAATCCCTACGTTGTCACCAGCTTCCCCAAACTCTAATGTTTTACGGAACATTTCAATACCTGTAACAACAGTTTTAATGTGCGCGCCAAGACCAATAATCTCGATTTCATCACCAACTTTGACACGACCACGCTCAATACGACCAGTTGCAACAGTACCGCGTCCTGCAATTGAAAATACGCCTTCAACAGCCATTAAAAATGGTTTATCTACTTCACGCGTTGGAGCAGGAACATATGTATCCAAAGCTTCCATCAACCGATCAATAGATTGCGATCCAAGTTCACCCTTGTCACCCTGCAATGCTTTTAATGCAGAACCACGAATAATAGGAATATCTTTCCCTGGGAAATCATATTTAGACAGGAGATCACGAATCTCTTCTTCCACCATGTCAACCATGTCTGGATCATCGACCATATCAACTTTATTAAGAAAAACCACCAAGGATGGAACCCCAACGTTTTTTGCAAGAAGAATATGTTCACGCGTCTGAGGCATAGCGCCATCAGCTGCAGATACCACCAAAATAGCGCCATCCATTTGAGCAGCACCGGTGATCATATTTTTTACATAGTCAGCATGTCCAGGGCAATCGATATGCGCATAGTGACGATTTGCTGTTTCATACTCAATATGAGAAATAGCAATCGTAATACCGCGGGCCTTTTCTTCTGGTGCTTTATCGATTTCATCAAATCTTTTTGCTTCTGCAAGACCCTTGCTTGCTAATGTCGTTGCAATAGCAGCAGTTAATGTCGTCTTACCATGGTCAACGTGACCAATTGTACCGACGTTCAAATGGGGCTTTTTACGCTCAAAAACGCTCTTTGCCATAATAACTCCTACCAATCTTTATAATTATAAATACACTTACACTTATAACCTACACCTTATTCGCACTCAAAATTTGTTCTTGAGCCGATTTTGGAACTTCACGATAACATTCAAATTCCATTGAATAACTCGCCCGACCTTTAGTCATAGAGCGCAATTGCGTTGCATAACCAAACATCTCAGCCAAAGGAACTTCTGCTGCGATAACCTGGGAACCGGCACCTCGACCATCCATACCAAGTATACGGCCACGTCGAGAGTTTAAATCTCCCATTACATCGCCCATATAATCTTCAGGAGTTTCGACTTCAACCTTCATGATAGGCTCAAGAAGACACGGATCAGCCTTCTTCATACCATCCTTAAATGCCAAAGATGAAGCAACTTCAAAAGAACGTCGGCATATTTACTGCGAATTCTCTAAGATTTTATAGTGGTGGGGAAATAATCCTAATTAATATTTCTAAAGGGTTAGCAGATTTAGGCATAGAAAATAC
>JAJZMR010000026.1 GCA_021847535.1 bacterium | reverse complement strand
ATGTATCGAAGGTTTTATAAAAAGACCACGTATGCACAAAAATCCGACTCATTTTAAAAAATGGGTGCTTCATAATTTTGGTAAAGGCATTGGTGAACATTTTTTCTACCCCTATCAAGAAAAAATATTTTCCTATCCTGTTGAAAAACTATCATCTTCATGGACCGGCCGCTTTGTGCCAACAACAGATTTAACGGCCATGATCCAAGGGGCGGTCCAGCCACCAAAAGATCTGCATATCGGATATAACGCCCAATTTTACTATCCACACACAGGGGGCATCTTTTTTTGGATTAAAAAACTCTATCAACAGATCCGCAAGCCAGTTGCACTCAAGCACGTTGTACAAACTATAGATCTTCAGGAAAAACGCATTATCTGCCAAGATGGCTCGACATATATCTATGAAACTCTTATTAATACCATGCCCTTGAACCTTTTTCTTACTATGGTTAAAAATCCTCTTGATTCGTGGAAGCAAGCGGCAAAAAAATTACTCTGCAACAGTGTAGTGAATTTTAATCTTGGCATTAAGCGTGAAAATGTATCAGACAAACACTGGATCTATTACCCTGAAAAAAAATATCCTTTTTATCGCATCGGCTTTTCAAGCAATTTTGCCCGCTCAATGGCGCCCGACGGGTGCTCGTCATTGTATGGAGAATTTTCTCATCTTGGCCAACCAGCTCATCTAGTTGATCAGATGCTCCAAACAGCACTCGCTCAAACTAAAAAAGTGCTCACGCTTGAAGAACATGAAATCGTCACTGAAAAAATTATCACCATCCCCCATGCTTATGTTATTTTTGATCAATGGCGCGACAAGCACCTTGCGCAACTTTTAAGTGCATTGCAAGAAGCGCACATCCATTCAATCGGCCGCTATGGGGGCTGGAAATATTCAAGCATGCAAGAGGGGCTCCTTGAGGGTAAAGCTATGGCAGAACAACTTCTTGTGAGTAATATATAATGAAACAACATAACCATCATGTAGGAGTAAATGGGCCCGCTTTAATAACAGGCGGCGCCGGCTTTATCGGCTCGCATTTGTCCGATGCGCTTATTGCCGCAGGAAGAGACGTGCGCATTTTAGATAACATGAGCAGTGGAAAACTGAGTAACCTTGAGCCATTATCGTCACGTGCAGAAATCATCACTGGTTCAATAACCAATTATAATGACTGCCTTCGCGCAATGGCACATATTGAAACGGTCTTTCATTTGGCTGCATGCGTTTCAGTTACTGAATGCCAAAAAAACCCTCATGATGCGCTCACAACCAATATACAAGGGACAGTTAATATCCTTGATGCCGCACTGCACGCAGGCGTACAACGGGTACTTTTTGCATCTACCGCAGCTGTTTATGGTAATAAAGAGGGGCTGTGCTCAGAAACAGATATACCGATTCCCGTTTCAACCTATGGCTATTCTAAATATATCGGTGAACAGCTGTGCTCATTATATGCACATGTCTATAAATTACCAACGATCTCTTTACGTTTTTTCAATGTATACGGGCCTCGGCAACAGGCAAAGGGGGGCGATGGCGGAGTTCTTGCCGTTTTTAAACATAAGCTCGAACATAATGAACCGATCGCCATATTTGGTGATGGCAACCAAACACGCGACTTTGTCCACGTTGACCAGGTGGTCCAAGCGCTTATGCAGGCAGAAAAAAATCATCATATGGCACCGGCAGGGCAGGTGTTCAATATCGGCACAGGCACGAGTACAACGCTGAATCAAAAACTCCATGAACTGTTACGCGCCTATCAACAATATGACAAAAAAATCTCTTTTTTGCCTGAACGGCACGGGGACATAAGACATTCAGCCTGCGATTGCTCAAAGTTTCAAAAAACGTTATTATAAAAATAAAAAAACCTTATAACGTACTAGATAAACGAACGCTATGGCTCAAAAAGATTTTTACGACGTACTTGGTGTTTCGCGCACCGCTTCAGTAGACGAAATTAAATCAGCTTACCGCAAATTAGCTCTTAAGTATCACCCTGACCGCAATCCAGGCGACAAACAGGCAGAAGAAGAGTTTAAAAAAGTAGCACAAGCGTATGAAGTCCTTTCAGATCAAACAAAGCGTAAACAGTATGATCAATTTGGCCATGCTGGAGCCGATATGGGCAATGGCCAGGGCTTTGGTGGCTTTGGGTTTGGTCAAGGCAGCGACATAAACATGGACAATATTTTTGATATGTTTGGTGACATTTTTGGTGGTGGTCAACAAAAAAAACGTAAAAAATCTGGACCGACGCCAAAACGTGGACACGATCTGGCAAAAGAACTCGCTCTTTCATTTGATGAATCTTTCAAGGGAACGAAAAAAGAGATCACCTATTATCATTTTGTCATCTGTTCAACATGCGACGGCAAAGCGGCAGAAAAGGGGACTTCTGTTACTTCATGTAAAGAGTGCGACGGAACGGGCCAAACAACTTTTCGTCAGGGCATGTTTGCCTACGCACAGCCCTGTTCACATTGCCAGGGGCTTGGGTATATGATTCCTTCGCCCTGCAAAACATGCAAAGGGCAATCACGTATACAAAAATATGATTCTATAAGCGTCAATATCCCTGCCGGCATGTATGATGGCGCGGAACTGCGCCTTGCAGGTAAAGGGGACGCGGGTATTTTTGGCGGTGATTATGGGGATTTATTTTTAAAAATTACTGTCATGCCACATAAGCAATTTAAGCGGGTCGATGATGATCTTGAATCAGCTTTAACACTCACGTACCCACAGCTCGTTTTTGGGTGTCAAATGGATATTGAAATGCTTGATGGCGAAAAAGAGACTATTAAGATCCCCCGCGGATGTCCGATTGGTGAACGCATCGTTATTGCAGGAAAAGGGTTTCCTAAAATTCATGGTAAGGGGCGTGGTAATTTAGTGATCACGACACAGTGTGATATTCCTAAAAAGCTACCCGTAGATGCGCAAGCAAAATTAGAAGAATATTCTGAACTTATCGGCACTAAGACCAATGGGGCTCAAGGCTCTATTACGGCATTTTTCAAAAAATTTTTGCGATAATTCATAAAAAACTTTAAAATTTTCTGCTTCATTGATAGGCTCATAACCATTGATTTAGGTACGTGTACGAATCAAGTAAATTGCTTTGATATGAAAGGGCATACGGTTATGAAGAAGATAGTTTTGTGCTTAGGCTTGAGTATCATGTTTATACGGGGCATGGATACAAGTGCTCGAACTGTAGTCGTTAAAAATAAGAGTCGCCACCAGGAACAGTACCCCGAGTGCCAGACCACTCAAGCTATACCGTTCAATACCATACATACATTTTTAACAACCCATCAAGAGCAAACCAATACAACAAAGGTTCTTGTCGGGAC
>JAJZMR010000007.1 GCA_021847535.1 bacterium | reverse complement strand
ATCATTTCTGGTATCATAAGCATAGAGCGTCTCCTTTTTTGTTCACCCGCTATTTTAGCGGATAAATCTAGAAGACGCTCTGTTTATTTAATTTTCGGATAAGCTCTTAGGCAAGATAATTCAAAAATACAAGATGATATTGAAAAAAATTAGCCTCTACAAGAACTCATGGTGTGCTATCAAATTAAATCTGCTAAGGCGTTACGTATTGAGTTGTATAAGTTTAATAGCTTGTCGTGGTTTGTGCTATCGATTGCCAAAATTGTTGCTTGATTATTAAGAAAAAAATTATAATTTTGCTGCCCGTAGATACTATGAAAATGTGTATTAAGCTCTCGAAGGCACATTTTTTCCTTCTGCGAGACATCATTCCTGTTAGTTATTTCTTCAAGTAATTTTTTCGAAAAGGTGGTAAAGTTATCTTTTTGGACTGGAAAAACGTTTACTTTTTTTGCAAGTTTCAGTATCCAATCATAAAAATGTTTTTCAGGTTCCTCCTTGTAGTCAGCGCCTACAGGGCTGGCGTTTCCTTTTATAGCTTGCTTATAGATATAAGCAAGCCACCCATTCAAATTTTGCCCTGATTGACTAAATCGTAGCATTAATGCCTCAATATCTATTAACAGCTCGTCTGCCGCAGGTTTCAGTCTGTTTATATCTGCTGGCAAAAGTGTAAGTGGTTGGATATTAACAAATTCGTCCATGGTATTTTCAGCAAATTCTTCTTCGTCCAGGCTGGCATCTATATAGTTATTCTTTTCCAGATAAGCATGGTCAATTGATTTTTGCAAAAAATCTCCTCGTGCAAAACACTTGGCCATTGCTTCTGCTGAGCTTTCTGTTGTCCCAGCATTCAACTGTTTTGGTAAACTGCCGTTTTTTCCAACATCAACCCAGCTGCTATCGCTTGCTCGGCAGGGCGATACAGCAAACAAGGCTAATAAAAAAAATCTTAATTCAATCATATTTTAATCCTTTTAATTGTGCAATTTATAATTATTTACTTTAAATATACTTGCTATTTTGCCCAATGTCAATAGAAATATACTAAAATTAAAAAAACTGCGTACCTGAGCTCAGTCCACCACAGAGTCACACGATGGACAGTAAAATAAGAGAAGAGTATTATAAGAAAGATATCGTGCTTATCTTTTATAAAACCTCTATTAAATATGACAAACGAACTTGATCTTATTATCACAGCATTTAAAAAGCATCTTGCTTTATTATTCCCAAAAGTAACCACTGCATTTGATGTAATGCTTAATATTGATGCAGAACGTCAACAATTTGGCGATCTTTCATCACCAGTTGCTCTTATCTATGCCCGTGAGCTTAAAACAAATCCCATGATTCTTGCCCGTGCGATCATTCAAAACTTCGAGCATCCACTTGTTGCTTCTATTCAGATAGCAGGACCAGGCTTTATTAATTTCACACTCACACCATCTTTTTTTACTGCGATTACACAAAAAATTTTATCCCATGGATCGTCATTTTTTAAACAGGATAAAAGCTTACCAATTTACCGTTATAATATCGAATTTGTCAGCGCAAATCCGACTGGTCCTTTACACATCGGGCATGGCCGTGGTGGTATTATAGGAGACGTCTTGAGCACGATCTTAACCTTTTTAGGCCACACGGTAACAAAAGAATTTTATATTAATGATGCGGGTAATCAGATAGAAAAATTAGGCGCATCTTTTAAAATTCGATGCCAACAGGCAGTTGGCATGGCTGCCTTATTGCCCGAAGACGGTTACCATGGTGACTATTTAGTCGAGCTGGCGCAGCAGGCGCAAGCTCAGTTTGGGGACCAGCTTGCAATGCAACCTGATAGTTTTTATGCAACGTATGCGAAAAATTATCTGCTTGAAAAAATTAAAAATACACTTGCTGCTTATGGAATAATCTTCGATGTTTGGTTTTCAGAAAAAACGCTGCACGATTCTGCCGTGATTCCACAAGCATTGGAAAAAATCAAACAAGCAAACTATCTGTATGAAAAAGATGGTGCCTTATGGTTTGCCTCAACCGCTTTTGGTGATGACAAAGACCGTGTTGTCAGACGGGCTGATGGTCAGCTTACCTATGTAGCAGCTGATATAGCTTATCTTGAAAATAAGCTGGAACGTGGTGCAGAAAAATTAGTTATGGTGCTCGGACAAGACCATCATAGTTATGTCACGCGACTTAAAGCTGTTCTTGAAGCTCTTGGCCGTGACCCTTCAGCTCTTGATGTGATCCTTTACCAATTGGTCACTATTAAAAATGAGGGGGAAACAGTACGTCTTTCAAAGCGAGCTGGCCGCATAGTTTCACTTGAAGATATTATTGAAACAGTTGGAAAAGATGTCGCTCGTTTTTTTTATCTTCACCGCAAAGCTGATGCTCATTTAGATTTTGATCTTGCCCTTGCACTTTCACGCACCGAAGAAAACCCTGTTTATTATATTCAATATGCTTATGTCCGTACAATAAGTTTATTAGAAAAAGCGGCACGTACCGGCACCACTTTTATGCAGATTAACGCAAGCGATGCCCCATTTTTAACAGGCAAAGAGCATTTGATCATCAAAAAAATTCTAGCGCTTAAAGAACTTTTGAGCGATATTGCGCGCCACCATCAAACACATCTACTTGCTTACTATATTTTTGATTTAGCACAACTTTTTCATAATTATTATGGCGGAAGTATCAAAATAATTGATACAGAAAATGTTGCTGCCAGCCGTGCGCGCCTTTTAACCGTTACGCTCGTGCGCGACACATTAAAGCTCTGTTTACAGCTTTTAGGTGTATCAACGCCCGACAAAATGTAAATAAACTAAAAGCCCTGTACAGGGTAAAGTGACCCGTTGGGCATACATAATCCCCGATAACCGAATGCAATATAAAAAATAGGTATGCGCCAGAAAAGTGCTCGATAGCGAGCACCCATAAGCATCTGATACTTCATATAATCACGCGCTATCCATAAGTCATTACAAAAGGCGACCAACACCACATTTTTATGCTCATGATAAGCAGGATCATGATCAATCCGATTGTTAAAAAATATTTCAGAACAGATATAGGGAATAATGGCAAAATCAGGCGATATCCTCCAGATAGGACGCGGATATGGCGCGGCGGTGATACCTACAAATGTTTCAAAATAGGTTTTTTTTATCAGCGCGTTGTTGCCAATCTGCGAATGTGCCGGCAATCGTTCGGTCAATGCCATAGCATGCCGTTTATCAAAAAGATCGACAACCTTACCACCATCGATCCAATAAACCGTATTGCGATACAGATCATTGTCCCATCTGAATCCACCGGCCATGATAGTGACCGATTTTTTAAGCTCATCAGGATTCAATAATGACATAATCTGCGGTTCTCCACACATAAATGGACACC
>JAJZMR010000061.1 GCA_021847535.1 bacterium | reverse complement strand
TAAATTAATAGCAACGCTCCATGCTCTGCGCGACCAGGGTAATACCGTTGTTGTTGTTGAGCATGATAGTGATACCATGAAAGCAGCAGATTATATTATTGATATGGGGCCAGCTGCAGGCAGGTATGGTGGCGAAATTGTGGCTACAGGAACTCCTGCGCAGATTATGAAAAATCAAAAGTCGCTGAGTGGTGCATATCTTTCAGGTAGGCAGACAATTGAACGAATTTCCCCTGTGCGTAAGCCGACCGGGTTTATTACCTTACATAATTGCCAAGCACATAATTTAAAAAATATAACCGTAAAGTTTCCTTTAGGTCTTTTATGCGGTATTTCGGGAGTTTCTGGTTCTGGTAAGAGTAGCCTTGTTATGGATGAGCTTGTGCCTGCGCTTGAAAAAACGCTTGGTGGACGTAAGCGGGTTTCCCTTGAGGTTGATAAAATTCAAGGCGTTGAGGAGCTTGAAAGTATGGTTGTCGTTGATCAAAAGCCTATCGGCCGAACATCGCGGTCAAACCCGGCAACTTATTTAGGAATCTTTGATGAAATTCGAGCGCTTTTTGCCAGTTTGCCAGAAAGTAACGCACGTGGGTACACAGCTGGTCACTTTAGTTTTAATGTCGGGCCTGGTAGATGTGCAGAGTGTTCAGGCGAAGGGACAATCACCGTTTCAATGCATTTTTTACCTGATGTTGTTATGGTTTGTACTCGTTGTAAGGGAAAGCGGTATACTAAATCGGTGTTGGAAATTACCTATAAAGGCAAATCTATAGCAGATATTTTGCAGATGACCGCTGCTGAAGCAGGTGATTTTTTTGCAGCGCATACTCGTATTGCCAAGCGTATTGGCCTCATGTGTGATGTCGGGCTTGATTACCTCGCGCTTGGGCAATCGTCGATAACTCTTTCAGGTGGGGAGGCGCAGCGTATAAAACTTGTTGATGAGCTTGCAAAGCGTGGGTCAAAGGCGTTGTATATTCTTGATGAACCGACCACAGGGCTCCATGCGCATGATATAAAAAAATTACTTGCGGTATTTGAGCGACTTTTGAAAAAAGGCAATTCAATACTGGTGATCGAGCATAATCTTGATGTTCTTAAAGTCGCCGATTACCTTATCGATATTGGGCCTGAAGGTGGCGATAATGGGGGACGGGTGATCGCTCATGGAACGCCTGCTGAGGTTGCGCAGGTTAAAGAAAGTTATACGGGAGCTTATTTACAAAGGATTTTGACGTGATAAAAAAAATAATCGTAGCCCCGTTATTAGTTTTTTTTGGGGTTGGTTGTGCGGCAGAGCAACCGTTGGTTGACGATAAGTATGCGCACCAATTTGCTTGGCTGGATCAGCACGAGCTTGTTGAGCAAAGAAAAAAGATACATGGATATAGTGATCGGCGTTATAGGTTGGCAAAGATAGCGCTTGCCGGATGCGCTGTTGTTGTTGGGGCCTATGCAGCGCATGAGTTGTATCTTGGTTTTAATCCCCAACCAGTATCTACGGAATTTCTTGAAAAAAACTTTGCGCTCTTTAAAGCGCTTGTTGAGGCACATAAAGGGACGGTCAAATCAACGTTTGTTTCGTGCAGTTTGTGGATAGGTAATGTGGTTGGTGTAATGATTGTACAATCGCTTATTGCGCAGGCGGTAGCCCCCCTTTATAGTTCGATAAAAAATAATCTTACTGGGTATGCAGCAGTCCCATTGAGCCGTTCATGGTTTTTATCTGAACAGGTAAAACCTCACGAGGTTATCGGTGATAAAAAACTAGATATCCCTCAAGAACTGGTTGCATTTCTTGATCAGCTGGATGCGGTTATTATTGGCTATCAAGATAAAAATGTCACCATTTTGCGCCAGGCTTTTATCTATTTAATAAGTCATATTGGATGTGTGAAAGATATCCCCTGTTATCAGAGTTATCAGCTTAAGAAAATTGAAAATGAACTTGATGTATTGGGTGAAAAAATGATTTTTGATGCACAGGAAAATCGATGTCAAGATGGGCGAATTAATGAATTTAAGGATCTGATACGGAGATTGTATAGTATTAATCCGTATCGTATTACGCAGTTTATCTAAATCGTCTTTTATGGCAAACTCATCTATGAAATAGTCTATTTCTCTGCAAAATTTTCATGCGTGAGATTATTATTATCTTTTTTGAAAAAAGAGGAAAAAGTGGAAAATAACAGACCAAAAAATCTTAATCCCACACTACAGAATAAAATTATTGCCCTGACAACAGCATTATTCCCTAGTGCAGATATCTATTTATATGGATCGCGTGCGCGAGGTACTCATAGAGAGACCTCTGATATTGATATTGCACTTGATGCAGGCAAGCCGCTTGACCCGCACGATATATATGAACTTAAGGATGTTTTACTCGCTCTTGGCCAACCGTATTATGTTGATATAGTGGATTTACATAATATCACTGAAGAGTTTAAAACTATTATCATGAAAGATCTCGTTTTATGGAAAAAAAATCATTAAGTCTACGCTATAATCCGTTGAAACGGGCTTTAAAAAAGCTCGAATCTTCTGTAAAAAGATCTCAAGATCCCCGTATCGTTGATGAATTCAATGAAATTCAGGACAGCAAGATTCAACGTTTTGAATATACGTTGGATGGCTTGTGGAAGTATGTCGGGGATTATCTTGTCTGTCAGGGGGTCACTGTGCGGCAATATAACCCGAAAGATATTTTTCGCGCCGCATATATTTCAAAAATAATAGGTGAACATGAATTTGCAGTATTACTCAATGCGGTAGATAGCCGGAATCGCACATCCCATGACTATGGAGGAGATCTTTCAAAAATAATTGCCAAGGAGATCGATACCTATTATGTGATAATCTCATCTATCATAGAACGGCTTGATCCGGATAAAATATAATAAACATCATTTTTACTATCATTAAGTGACATCCTTATGGCTACTCAAACCACTCTTTCGCCTTTAATGCGGCAATATTTTGCTATTAAAAATCAATTCCCTGATGCACTCATTCTTTTTCAGGTGGGGGATTTTTATGAACTTTTTTTTGCAGATGCCCAAAAAGCAGCAGCTTTTTTAGGTATCGTCCTGACGCAGCGTGGAATATTGGGTGACGAACCGATTCCATTATGTGGTGTTCCGCGCCATACCTGTGAACATTATATTGCCAAATTGGTAAAAGGGGGCTTTCGCGTTGTGGTCTGTGATCAATTGGAAGTTGCTCAAGCAGGCAAACTAGTTGAGCGAGGCGTTACGCATGTCTTTACCCCGGGTACCTTGATAGATTCAAAGCTTATTGAAAATAAATCGCCCCACTATTTATGTGCGGTTATTATTGTCGATGGGGTGATCGGACTTCTTTTTTATGAAATGCTTTCGGGCATGGTTTACGTAACTCATTTTGATTACAGTGAAAAAAAACTTGATGCGGAGCTTCTTTCTTTTATGCCGCAGGAGGTTTTAGTTGCTCCAGGAGCAACGGGTAAGCAGTTAGAGAAGATATGTCGCCAACGGGCACTCATAACAACGATAGTAAATGATACGCTTACGCCATCTGATCTTGAACAGTGGTACGCAAGTTTTGATCGGCTTGCAGGTCAGGGAGATTCTCTTGAGT
>JAJZMR010000002.1 GCA_021847535.1 bacterium | reverse complement strand
GGCCATGGTAAAATGCACAGAGCAATGGATGCGTGATGCCCTTCAAAATTCAAATAACGAACATATTCAATTTACAGTTGAGCCACAAAAGTTTCATTTACGTATAACTCTTTCTGCGCCGATTTTGCCAGACCAAGACAAGGAAAAACAGCTTCTTGCAAGCTTTTCTGCACTCATTTTAGAAACACTTAAAAGACTGTTTAAACTTTCGCTACGTGGCCACAAAATTGTGCTTACTCATAAACCAAAATAGATGAATGTAGGTTATTGTCCTCAAAAACATGAAACGATTGTTGCCATTTCAACAGCGCAAGGGCCAGGAGCTTTAGCGCTTATCCGCATAAGCGGGCCGGAAGCGCTTACTGTCTGTGAACCCGCTATCAAGTCAAAATCGGGCAAAAGTCTTTTTGATATTAGTTCCCATACACTTTTTGCAGCAGATTTTGTATCAGATAACAACTTGATCGATCACTGCATGGTTGCTGTAATGAAAGGACCACGTACATTCACCGGTTACGATACAATCGAGATCACGTGCCATAATAATCGTTTTATAATTCAAGGAATTATAGACGCAATTATCAGGTTAGGCGCTCGACCAGCCGCGCCAGGAGAATTTAGCAGACAAGCCTACCAGAACAATAAAATCGACCTGGTACAAGTTGAGGCTATCAATGAATTAATCGGGGCTCAAACACAAGAATCACTCAAAAAATCACTTGCGCAACTTAAAGGCAGCCTGAGCGCCACCGTTCAAGAAATTGAAGATCTTTTACTTAAAGCGCTTGCTTGGTGCGAAAGCAGCTTTGAATTTCTGGATGATGAAGGAGATTTTTATCAAGAAATAGCTCAATTTTTAATACGCATACAAAGTACCATAGAACCTATATTGGCAGGATTTGCCGTACAAAAACATATCAGGCAAGGGCTTAGAGTAAGTTTAATCGGCTCGGTCAATGCGGGCAAATCGTCCCTTTTTAATCTTCTTATTGGGCAAAAAAGGGCAATCGTGACGCCTCTTGCAGGGACAACCAGAGACAGTATAGAAAGTACGGTTTTTATGGCCGAAAAAACAATCACGTTTATCGATACTGCAGGATTACGGACTACTGCCGATATTATAGAAAAAGAAGGCATAGAGCGCTCCTACAGCGAAGCTCACGCAAGTGACGTTATTTTGCTTATTTTTGATGGCAGTCGCGCCATCAGGCAAGAAGAGGCTATTATTTATACTGATTTGATCGCGCGATATTCTCAGAAGATAGTTTTTGTACAAACTAAGGCTGATTTAGTCGACAAAAAACACTCTTTTTTCCAAGATACGGGCTATACGCCCATTATTGTAGCAACAACTGATGTAACGGCAAAAAAGAGTATCGAACAGGCACTTGCATTAAAAATCGCCCTTCTTACACAACGCCATGAGTTACCCTTTCTGGTTAATAGGCGCCATTATGAACTTTTACAAGCGGCGCAGCAGGATATTAATGCTATTTTGGCGATGCTACAGAGAGCAGCAGGTAGCCCCCATTATGAATTGATTGCATATCATATACGCCAGGCACTTGAGCAGATTAGTCAAATTACAGGTAAAACAGCCAGCGAAATGGCGCTTGATCGAGTTTTTAAAGAATTCTGCGTCGGCAAGTAATGTGCTGGGATTTGAATTATTGACAAAATGGCAATTTTTGATAAGTTTACAAAGACATTAAAAGTGGAAGTCTAAAATAATAAAGGATTACATTATGAAATTACGCTTTTTACCTATCTTATTGCTTTGCTTTGGTCTTAACGCCGAGCTTATGTATACCATACCAAATTCAGACATGTCCGACCCAATAAAGGTCCGCACACACAATGAACGCGTTGTGAAAGTCCTCAGCTTTTTTAATAAAACAATCAGCTTCGTAAGTTGTGGGGACTTGCCAAATAATTATATGAAGCTCAATTTAGCAAATACAAATCTTGCAAATACGAATCTTCAAGGTAAATATCTAAGAAAAGCAGATTTCATGGGAGCGGATCTTAGAGCAGCAAATCTTATAGAAGCTAATCTTATTGACGCAAACCTTGTAGGAGCAGATCTTAGAGCAGCTGATCTTAGCGAGGCGAATCTTAGCGAGGCGAATCTTAGCGAGGCGAATCTCAGGGGAGCGAATCTTGGGAAAGCTGATCTTAGCGAGGCGAATCTCAGGGAAGCGGATCTTATTGACGCAAACCTTGTAGGAGCATATCTTACTTGCGCTAATCTTACTAAGGCGATTCTTGCTGAGGCGTATCTTGGGAAAGCAGATCTTAGAGCAGCAAAACTTATAGAAGCTAATCTCAGGGGAGCGAATCTTACTTGCGCTAATCTTACTAAGGCGAATCTTGCTGAGGCGGATCTTGGGAAAGCAGATCTTAGAGCAGCAAAGCTTATAGAAGCTAATCTCAGGGGAGCGAATCTTGAAAATACATCTTTGCGCAACACAAATTTAACCGGTGCTCTTATAGACAAGAACACAAGCTTTGCTAACGCATTACGTTACGATGACCATGAACAAAATAGAGATTGGTTAACCGTAATGAGTCTTTTTGCAAAAATATAAGTATAAAGACAAATAAACAATGAATAAGGGCTACTGTCATGGCGGCCCTTTTCATGTACTCAAGAACAACTAAATCTAGACCTGATCTTATTTTTAAACGCCAATAGGGATACTATGAATATAAAATACTTTATGATTATTATATCAGCATGCGTAGGTACGCACGCATACGCCAAAAAAACTCTGCAAACAAGCGCTCCAGAGATACCTATCTGGATGACTAATGGCATACAAAATATCAAAATAAAAGCAGCAACGCCCGCCGGAAAACTCGCAACAGGGCTTTTTATGCTGTACGTTGCACCGCTCATTGTTAAAATAGGATTGTCTTTGATTAACAAAACACTCCAGGCCGTGGGAAGCGATTTTGAAACAGTATCATCACGCATATTTAAAAACCAAAATACTGCAGAATTTATAAAAGCATACCATAAAAAAATTAATGCCCTTCTTGAAAATCAAGCGCTTGCAACCGGGATGTCGATACTTTTTTGCTGGCCTATTATTAACGCCAGTTTGGAAATTTGAAATATAAAAATAAGTGATTTAACATTGCACTAAACCCAATAATAAAAAAAGAGAAGCGCGATGTTAGTAACTATTTTTTACCAAACTGATGAATTTTGCAAATTTTTAGAAAAAGAAACGGAATTAAACTTGATTGGTTAACGCAAAAATGTCGGCAGAAAGAGCCAACTAGAGATCAGCAAGATCATGACCATAATGATTATGCTTCATTATTAAGGTTATCAGTGCTTTAAGTGGTACTATATAAACTATGTTTTAAAGTATCAAAGAGCAGATTTTCCAAATTTAGTCGGCTACACACGATTTGTTGAATTGCAACAATATGCCCTGTTACCAATGATGCTATTTTTTAAGATGACAATGGCTGGGGAATCCACAGGAAGAGGAATACACATCATTGATATATTGTGACAACCGTCGTCGTCTATTGTTTTAAACCGGCTAAGCCTTCAATTGCCGCTAAAGTATCAGCTCTTTTGCCCGCTTGATTGTTTCTGAATTGGCGTTAACAATAGATATTGATCCGGTAACGAGCCACCTTAAACTAGGTTCTGTGAACCAAATTTTATCTGAGCCAAATGAGCATCCCTGCAAATTGTAAAAATGCTAAATAAGATCTAGCCGATTTATCAAATCTGGAAA
>JAJZMR010000049.1 GCA_021847535.1 bacterium | reverse complement strand
CAAAAATATTTGAACAGATTAAAACAGGAGTAATAACGTGATCAGAAGGTGCCGCAAGACTAAGAATAAGTGATCGTTGGCTGAGAAAGAAAATCAAAAGGTATCTTGAGGAAGGTGGCCAAGGGCTTGTTCATGGCAATCGTGGAAAGACAAGCCCGAGGAAGTGGAACCAGAAGGAAAAGGCATTTTCGCTTGATCTATTAAGAGCTGATTGGGCGGGCTTTGGGCCAACATTTACTGCCGAGAAATTGCAAGAATTGCATGGTATCAAGGTGAGTTGCCAGACGATAAGAAAGGCGATGAAAGAAGCAGGGTTTTGGAAACCCAGAAGGCGTAAAATTAAACATCGAAAAAGGCGGGAAAGACGATCTCTATTTGGGCAGATGGTTCAAGCGGATGGCTCACCAAATGATTGGTTCGAAGGCCGTGGTGAACGATGCAATGAAACTATGCAGGATAGGTTGTCAAAAGAGATGCGTCTTGCTGGAATATCGTCTATAGATCTTGCAAAGGAAAAAAATATAATAGGCTATTTACCACCTATTCACCATAAACCCGGCTACAATAGCCGTCGTTGGAACTCAGGCCTTTATCCAGGAGAGTAGGGTGAAGCGGCCTGCCGTCCGCAGAGGCATTTTTTTTATCAAAAGCGGAACTTTTCACTTTGCTAGCAACCGGAACTTTTCACGTTGGTTCGACACGTCCCTATAATACCATTGTGACATGTCTATTTTTTATTTTATACTGCCAATTATGATGTATGATCTTAAAGATTTCAAACCTATCCTTGTTGGTGATATTGGTGGCACTCATGCAAACTTTGGTATTGTTTCATGTAAGGATGGTAGATACTATTTACATGAATCATATCAATTGCCCAGTCAGGATATAGCAGATTTCACGCAGGCTGTTGTCGATCTTGTGGAAAAGATAGCGCGCGAAAAACATCTGACTTTTTCTGTAATGGTTATTGGTGTTGCAGCGCATATATGTGGCAGGGAGCATGCAGTTAAACCTACGCACCTTAATTTTCATATTCGAACAGCTGACCTGATCAGTGCGACAGCCATGACTGAGGTTATCTTGATTAATGATTTTATTGAAGTTGCATGTGGGTATCCGTGGGTTGACAAAACGCTTGCCCTTAACGATGTTCCCGTAAAAAAAGGTGCGCAGCAGGCCTTTATTGGCGCAGGCACGGGCCTGGGTCTTGCTTATAATGTTTGGTCAAAAAATGCACAAACGTATATCCCTTGTGCAAGTGAAGGAGGCCATGCAGAGTTTGTAGTATACGATCATTTTGATAAAGAGCTTGTTGCCTTCATGCAAGAAAAATATTTGAACAGTGAACCTATCACCTGGGAACAGGTGCTTTGTGGTCGTGGCATTGGGATGATTTATGCATTTTTAGCAACGGAAAAAAAATATGCAGCGACGCCTATTGCACATGAAATTGAAAATCATACTTTTCAGCCAGATCTTATTTCTCAGTACGCAACATTTGATGAGCAATGTAAAAAAGTTTTCGACATTTACGTTTCTTATTATGCGCGCTTTGCAAAAGAAGTCGCTTTATTGACCGCTCCTTGTGCGGGGCTTTATATTGCAGGTGGTATAGCAGCAAAAAATAAAGATCTTTTTTTTGCGCGCGATTTTATGCGCATATTTACTCGTCATACTTATCATCACCAGTTCCTTAAAAAGATTCCTATTTTTCTTATTCAAGATTATCAGGTAAGTTTATATGGTGGTGCCCATTATTATACGTTACTGACTAAAGATCTTGTATGAAGTTTTCGATTGAGCAGCTTATTAATGATATGGAAAATCGTGCATCTGGTGATTACACAACACCCTTTGCCTTTTTTAACATGGTCCATGATGCGACCATTGTAAAGCAGATAAACAGCTTGTATGCCCGTCTTGCAGGAGATACAATAACTGATGTTGTATTAGTGGGTATAGGCGGTTCGCATCTTGGCGTGCAAGCTGTCTATGATGCACTTGCCGCAAGCAATTATAAAAAGCCAAAGGTGCAACTCCATGCGCTCACCAGCATTGATTCATTTACTGCCGTTGATTTTGCATCGTGGTACGCAGCGCTTGTGTGTGACCCGAATAAGCGCGTAATTACATTTGTGATTTCTAAGTCGGGTGCGACATTTGAGACTGCCTATCAGGCATCCGTTTGCCTTGAATTACTTAAAGGTTGTAAACCAGAAACCTATCGTGAACATATGATTGTTGTTACTGATGAAGGTTCTTCTTTAGCCAATGCTTGTGGTGATGAAAATATTCCCTTTTTATTAATACCTAAAAACATCGGGGGGCGTTTTTCGATATTTTCAGTAGCGGGGCTTACTGTTTTGCGTTTTTTAGATTTTGATCTAGAAGAGTTTTTGGCTGGAGCCCGATCAGTTTATCTTGATGAACCACTTGCGAGCGCCCGTGAACTTTTTAACCAGAGCACGCAGGGGTATCAGGTGTATGATACATTTATATTTATGCCACATTATGCTGCACTGGGTGGCTGGGTACGGCAATTGGTTGGTGAAAGCCTGGGTAAAAAGGGCAAGGGGTTTCTTCCAACGGTGTCAATCGGTTCACAAGATTTACATTCTGTTATTCAGTATTATTTTGCAGGGGCTCATAAAGCGGTAACAACATTTATTTTGCCGCCAGAACCGGCCTTGCCTATGGGCTGTGGACAGGCAGGGGCATCAATTTTTTCTTTGTGTGCAGGCTTGTCGGCAGAGGTTAATGGTGCCGATCTTCAACATGCCATTATCAAAGGAGTGTTGAGTGCGTATAGTGATGCTCACAAACCATACATGCTTTTTTATCTGCGCAAGGATTCACTCTATGACATTGGTCGATTTATGCAATATAAAATGATCGAAACAGTCTATATAGGAATTTTTATGGATATAAATCCTTTTGATCAGCCTGCTGTAGAACTGTATAAACAAGCGACGCGCACGTTACTTTGCCGTGAGAAAAAATATAGTGTAAATCAGTACAAAACCTAAAAAGTGAGGTGTGTATGAAGTTGTTTTTAGATAGTGCAGATTATAAAAAAATAGCACCGTATGCTCACATGGGGATGATAGATGGAGTGACGATCAATCCATCACTTTTAAAAGTTCACGCAGAGCCACCCGTGCAGATTGTGCGGGAAATGATCAAACAATTGCCTGAAGGAGAGATTTGTCTACAGGTGACAGAGATGGAGCCTGAAAAAATGTATGCTCAAGCTCACAAAATAGCTGCCATTGCGGATAATATGGTGGTTAAAATTCCTTGTGCGCAGAGGTATATGTCTGTTATTAGTCGGCTTGTTCAGGACCAAGTCCCGGTCAATGTGACGCTCGTATTTACCTTAACCCAAGCATTGCAGATAGCTAAATTGGGGGTAAATTATATCTCGCTTTTTGTTGGCAGACTTGAAGATAATAACGTGCCTGGTCTAGAGGTTGCCGAATCTGTACAGGATATGTTGAATGCCTATGACTTTGATTCTGAATTGCTTGTTGCTTCAGTAAGAAGTCTGGATCATGTGATCGGTGCATTGAGTTTTGGTGCTGATGCGATAACGATACCGCTTGATATTTTTGCCCAGCTAGGGGAAAGCCCCCTTACAACCGGGGGACTTGTACTGTTTGAGCGGGATTGGGAATCTGGGTCGCATACAGATCTTGTATAATCTTTCTTTGGTTTGGTATTTGAGCTTTTTCTTGCTATCTTTAAAAAATAAGAAGTTTATTTTTTAATAT
>JAJZMR010000058.1:3456-3818 GCA_021847535.1 bacterium | reverse complement strand
ACTCATATGTATCTGAAATATATGCTCACCCGTGATATTATGCAAAATCAATGGGGTGTCCTGGATTATATGCACATGCACACTATTCACCCGATCGAGCCTTCCATAGTTGCCTGAATAAGACGATTAATTTCAATGGCGTACTCCATAGGTAATTGCTCAATAAAAGCACCGGCAAATCCACTTGTTACCAACCCCAAAGCCTGTTGCCGTGTTAGTCCGCGACTGCACAAATATTCAATTTGATTTTCTGCAATCGTACTGACCGAAGCCTCATGCCCAATATCAGCATCCTGTGCAGCGACAATAATTGTCGGGTATGTATCTGATCTGGAAAGCTCATCAAGCATAAGTGCATCGCA
>JAJZMR010000058.1:0-3446 GCA_021847535.1 bacterium | reverse complement strand
CCCGACGGGTTGCGGCAGTTGTTTCAGGTTGATGACGACCCCGAAGAACGAATCAATCTGGCCGATCAGCAGCTGGCCAAGGCAAGGCGACTGGAGGCGTTGCTAGATGAGCACCTGGAGCAACTTTTATAAGCCCACGATAAGAAGCCCGTCCCCCTTTTTTTGAAATCGACTTAGAAATAATGGTCGAGCTTGTTTGGGGAGCAAGATGAATCATTTTTGCACCAGCGTCCTGATGCTGACCATGTGATGCTACCGCAAGAGACAGTACCTGTCCTTGCGCGCCCGATTCCTTAAGTATAACGCATGGGTATTTCATAGTAACGGCACTTCCGAAATTGCCATCAACCCATGAAACACGGCTGTTTTTATAAGCGACTGCTCGTTTAGTTACTAAATTATAAATATCCGGTGCCCAATTTTGGATAGTTGTATATTTTACAGTGCTTTCTGCAAGCGCAACAATTTCCACGACAGCACTATGGAGCGATGCGCGTGAATAAACCGGAGCACTACACCCTTCCACATAATGAACTGAAGCACCATGGTCTACAATAATCAAAGTTCTTTCAAATTGTCCCATCTGTTGGCGATTGATTCTAAAATAAGCCTGCAAGGGAAGTGTCACTTGAACAGATGGCGGAACGTAGACAAAACTACCACCGCTCCAGCATGCGCTATTTAATGCTGCAAAAATATTATCATGGGGCGGAATTACCGTTGCAAAATATTTCTGCACTAATTCTGGGTAGCGCTTGATTGCCGTATCCATAGAACAAAAAATTACCCCCGCATCGACCCATTCTTGCTTGAGACTTTTGTAGATAACTTCTGATTCAAATTGTGCGCCAACTCCTGCCAAAAATTGTTGCTCTGCTTGAGGAATACCAAGAATTTCAAATGTTTTTTTAATAGGATCAGGAACATCTTCCCATCTTTTTTTTTCGGTGTCTTGTGGCTTAACGTACAAAGTGATATCAGAAAGATCAAGACCTGAAAGATCTGCCGCCCAAGCAGGCACTTTTTTTGTTAAAAAAATTTCTAATGCGGCCAATCGAAAGGCAAGCATCCAGTCTGGTTCTTCTTTTTGATAAGAAATATCAGTAACGATGCGCCGCGTCAAATGGTGCTGATTAAGACTCATAAACTAGCCATTGCACCTGATTCCATAAACAACCGATTATCAACCGCCTCATGCATAACTAACAAAGGATTATGTGTGATGATGATAAAAATCGTCTCTGGATGTAATTTTTTATAATAATCAATAAGATGAGTAACGGTTTGAATGCCTTGAGCGTCAAGTCCTGAATCCAGCTCATCTAAAATAATAACTCGCGGCTCAAGAACCAATAGTTGAACAAGCTCAAGCCGTTTTTTTTGACCACCAGAAAAACCCTCGTGGACATTGCGTTGGCAATAATCTTGAGGCAGTCCGACAAAGGCAAAACTGTCCCCAATTTTTTTATCAATCTGCTCAACAGTCAGATCAGTTCCCTTGCACGCTCTATAGGCATGCTGTAAAAAGGTTTTTATTCCCAGCCCAGGAATTTCAAGCGGATATTGATACACAAAAAAGAATCCAGACCGCGCACGCTGCTCAACAGACCATTCAGCAATCGAGAGCCCATTAAAAAAAATATTCCCTTGGGTATGAAAACCTGAAAGACCCATAAGCGCGCTTGCCAATGTGCTTTTACCAGAACCATTGTTACCCGTAATAATAGTGGTCGAACCTTGCCTAAAAGAAAAGGTAATCGGTGCAACAATAGGCGTTGAGCCTCGAAAAACAGAAAAATTTTGAAGAACCAGCATGAAAAAAGTTTTTAACAATAAATAGAGAAAAAAATAATCACTCTTTATACTATCAAAAAAATGACATATCAACAATTGTTATTTTTTTTGACAAATATACTATACTTAATTATAGTTGAAAGATGTTTTTTAAAAGCGCAAAAAGTTGTGTTATGAAAAAAGTGATATATGCCGCTTTGGTCAATCTATTGATCGCATTTTTGTGCGCAGGCTGCGCACAAAAAAAGCAATTTTTGCAAAAGAGCATCGATACATCCTTATCGCCCATATGCCAGGAAGATTCAAAAAATGAAGCTACCGCACAGATATGCCCTGTTATAACAGCGCGTGTTTTTATTCATGGAACAATTCTTGCAGGATACTTTTTTGTCGATATTCCAGCCAGCTGGAAAGATGCCCACAAGGAGAATTCTCTTATTGAACGAGCAATAGCAGCAGCACGCAAGCATTCATTTTTATATCATACCGAATTGGTTTTAGAGACCGGGCTTGTTGATGTGACACATGAAATAAAAGTCCCGCTTGACCACACACTTCAAGACAGCCGCGCAGCTATATCGATCTTAAGGATTTTTGAAAGAACCAATCAATCTATAAACCAGACCCAACAGCCGGTCCATTATTATACTTTTGGCTGGTCGGGTGCCTTAAGTGAACGCAAACGAAACAATGAATCGCAAAATCTTTATCAAGCACTTATTCAGTTACAAAAAAAACTTTTGGCACAATATCCAGGCGCTCTTATACGCTTTGAACTTTTCGGGTATAGCCATGGGGGGCAGTTGATTGCCCATTTGCCCATTGTTCATAAACAATTTCCCGAAAATCGTCTTTTTATAGATCTTGTTGTGTTATGTGCAACACCTCTTTATAAAGAAAAAATTCAACCTATGGTTAGCTCGTCTCTTTTTGGGACAATTATCAGCCTCTATTCTGCTGGCGATATGGTACAAAATATGGATTTTATTTCAACACCGCAACATTTTTGTGTAAGAAACTTTCAAGAGCTTGGCATACCTTTACCGCAAAAAACTGCGCATGGACCAACTATCCTTGATATATGCCTATCAGTGCATGGCAATAACAGAATCTTTAAACATCAAAATTTTTTCAATTATTCCATCTATGCAATACCGAGCCACACGCGCAAACGGTCTTATATTAAAAAAACAATTAATTTTTTTGACCCCCTGCCGCTTCTAGCTCTTTTTCCAGCCTATTACCATGGACTAAAACAGACTACATTTGCCCCCGGGTTTCACCAACTTGCAATAAATTTCCGCCACAACCAAGATAATTTGATCGTCGAAACACATCATCTGCAAACTTCATGCACATGGAAACATCTGTATCATATAAAACCGCTGAGTCATAATTTTTTACAAGAGCATAAAAAGCGCGCACGCAAAACTATTTTCAATCAATTTAAACATGCGCTCTATCATTTAATGCATAATTAGTAAGAAGCAGGCATATTTTTAAACTTTTTAATTTTGACGTTCTTTTATATATACAGGACTTCCGCAGTAGCCTGAAAGATGTGATCTGATTTGACTTTTGATTAAAAAAATACTCTCTTAGAAGGTGTAAAACCCCAAAAAAGAGAGTATTTTTATGTCATTGAAGACCTG
>JAJZMR010000063.1 GCA_021847535.1 bacterium | reverse complement strand
ACGCTAGTGATCATGAGAAGTAATCTTATCACAAAAAAATGTACCTCAATAAGGAGATTTATATGCACAAAAATTTTTTAATTATAACTATCGTTATAAGTGGACTTATGATGCTTCCAGCATGCGATTGGAAGTCATGGATGTCTCATTCATGTAGTAGCTGCAGCAGTCAAAGCTGTCATGATCACGGCCAAAACGGTGACAATAATGACGCGTGCTGTATTTCATTAGAAGGCAAAACAGCATTCACGCAAACAGATTTTGAAAGAAAATTAGATAGTCTCTGCCAAGCCCGTCCTGAAATCAAACAAGCGCTGCAATCGATTCCAGCAGACCAGCAACAAGCGTTTTATGATCAATTAGCACAAGCAATGCTTGCAGAGCTTTTGGTAAATCGCTATGTACAAGAACAAGGACTGACGCAAACAGAAGATTATAAAAAAGCAGCTCAAGAAGCGCATGCAGCTGTTGAAACACAGCTTATGAATAGTCTTTTCCAATCAGATCTTTTTAAGAAGATTGAAAAAGAAATAACCGATGATGTTGCACAAAAGTATTACGAAGAAAATCGTGACCGTGCCGTAATTTTTAAGCGGCAACCATTCATTGAAAAAGCAGGTGGTGTACAGGTTCAGATCATTGACGGTTTGAGCGAAGCTGAAGCAAAAAAAATAGATGCACTCGCACAAAAAAAAGGTTTGAATGCTGCAGCCAAAGAAACGCAACGTAAAGTAAAAAATCTTGGTCTTATCAATGGCAGATCCCTAGAAGTTGATGAACATATTCGTTCATTAGTTATGGGAAAAACAACAGCGCCGGCAATTGAAGCGGTCAAGCTCACCAATGGGAAACATGCAGTCGTAGAGATTGTTAAAATTTTTCCTGATACCTTTAAATCATTCAGCGATCCAGAAGTCAAAGATGCGGTTCGATCATTTTTAATGCGTAATGAATTAGGTAAAGCTGTTGGACGCACCATGGATGAATTAAAGACAAAATACAATGCAGTTATTCATCACGATGTCATACGCAAAGCCGTTGGTGCTCCAATAATTGATGAGCAAGTAGTGATAAGCGAAGAAAAATAATTTTTAACAATGAACAGACTATCGCGCATAATTCTCGGCCTTCTTGTCCTTGTGCCGCTTTGCCCAGCAAAGCTCATTAATGAAATCGTCGTGGTCATTTACCATGAAATGGGAACAGTCGCTATTCTTGCAAGCGACGTGCGGCCAGGACTTGATGGACGGATGCAAACCTTGCGCGAAGTTGTTTTAAATAAGCTCATGGAGCTTGACGCTCTTTATCATAAAATTATTGTCACATCCGAGCAAGCTGAGCGCTATATAGAAAACATTCAAAAACAAAATCGCCTTTCAAAAAGGGCAGTTGAAGATCTTTTTAGAGAAGCTGGTTACAGTTATGCGCAAGCGCTTGAGTATTTACGTGCTCGGCAGATGATAGAGCAAGTGGTTGAATTTCGCGTGAAGTCAGACAAACGGATGATTATTTCGCGTGAGCAGGCACAAGAACGTTACCAACAAAATCCACCTCAATCTGAAGCAGTCTATACGCTGGCAATAGCTTTTGTAGCAGATGATGTCCGTGGTTCAACGCCTATTGACACGTATATAAAAAATATTAATCTCGACAAAGATATTCCTTTTGATGAACCGTTTGATCTTAAAGAATCTGAAATCGCTGATGATCGAAAAATAGTCACAACATGCCAGCCAGGTGATATTGTCTTTACCGAACCGGTTGAAGGTGGTATAGAAATTACTCGGCTTATTGCAAAAAAGGCTGCTGCAGTTGTACCTTTTGATGATTGCTTTCAAGAGATTGTCACCAAGATGCGTCAAGAGCGGCTCAAACAAGTGTTTGATGATTATTACAAACTCTTGATTGCACAAGCAACATTCCGCTTTACCCATAAAGAAGATGTATCTATATTAGAATCATCTGAAATGATTTAGTTATTTTCTTCTCTTTCAACCTCTTCCATAAGCTCTAACGCCCGGGAAATAAGCTCTTGTTTGAAAGGGGCCAGTTCTGGCTTGGTTGCACAATACGTTTGTAATAATTCATTAAAACTCATATCAACTTTAAGTGCAGTTCGGGCCTCTTTATGAACGATAGGGCGTATCGGGAATATACCTACGATATAATGAGCATTAAAACAGGCATTATAAATAACGTGCGTATCTACGCGATCCTTAATGTGCGCAGGAAGTGTATAAACAATTTTAATAACTGCTCCATGGAGCACATGTTTTCGAATTTCTGCTAAAATTTGCTCCGTATGGCTTGTTTTGTCATCAAGCAGAACTTCAATTTGAATAAATGGCCGCGTGTTTACTTTGATGAACTCATGTGTTGTCATTTTTTTATCATAAATTTTCACCAAGCAAAACCCCTTATCCTCCTTACGCTCACCAAAATCAATGCGCTCTAAAGATCCTGCATACACAATTGCAGGATGGCTGTGCAGATTAAGATTTTGATAGCGGTGTAAGTGACCTAATGCTACATAATCAAATGGCTCACGCGCAAGCTGGCAGGGAAGCAAGATAGGATCATTCCCATAAATTGCACGCTTTTCAGATCCAGAAAAAATTCCTGAACTAACTGTTAAATGGCCCGCTAAAATTGCAGGTAATGTCGGGTCAAGTTTTTGAGCACATTCGTGAATGATTTGGGCAAGCGCCTCACTTATAGATTCGGTTAATTGCGCGGTTGTACGGCTCTGATTTTCTTGTGCCAGAGCAACATGGGACCTAGATGGCCAAGGTATGCCAGTAATTTGTATCGGCCCATTTTTAGTCATAATAACTCTATTTTCAGGCTTTGAAATGACATGAAACCCATCAAGCGGAAGCTGTCCAAAAATCTCTAATGCATGCGCTTTGCCAAAAGTCAAAGGGTGATCATGGTTACCAATAACCATAACAATCGGGATCCCCTGTTTAAACAGCCTTAAAAAACATTCCATTAACATCCGTTGATGCGTAGGTGAAGGGTTCGGCGTTTTATATGCATCACCAGAAAACATAAAAAAATCCACCTGCTCATCAAGGGCACGATCGATAATGAATTCCTGTTTTAGGGTCAAGCTTGCCATAATTTTCCATACCAAAATGGATGTCTGCCGTATGAATGAAAGTGATCATTTTTTTTCAGATGGTTCTGTCGTTCCCGTTTTCACGGCGCCAATAAAAGATTTTGGCTCATTCAACCGATGCACATAATGTTCTTTATTTATTTGATGTGTTCGTGCAATACCAAGCGCAAATGGCGGAATATCTTCTGTTATCACCGACCCGGCGCCGGTCATAGCGTGGCGCCCAAGTGTTACCGGGGCAACTAAAGAATTATTACTCCCAACCTTTACATGATCTTCAATAACCGTGATATTTTTGCGCACACCATCATAATTACAGGTAATCGTTCCGGCACCAATATTAACCATCTGACCGATTGTCGCATTACCAATGTAAGCAAGATGCTTTGCCTTACTTGATGCACCAATGGTACTATTACTCACCTCAACAAAATTTCCAATCGTCCCTTTTTCGTGAACAGAATGGACATCACGCAAGTGCGCAAATGGCCCAATAATAGCCTGATCATAAATTTCAGATCGCGATATAACACAATATGGACGTATCGTAACCTCATCAGCAATATGGCTACTTTCAATAGTACTATCATGACCAATAACAGAGTAATCACCTATGGATGAGCCATGTAAAAGATGTACCCCAGAACCTATACGGCTCCCCTGACCGATAGTCACATCATAATCAATAATCGTCGTTTCAGGGTTTTCAAAATAA
>JAJZMR010000091.1 GCA_021847535.1 bacterium | reverse complement strand
TGTCAGCGTTGGCAACTGATCATTCATAATGACTACCTCGATACTACCTTCTTAACTGATGTCACTAAAAAACGCGTTACAATATTGGTGAGTATGAAAAGAACAAGCCCAGCAGAAAGCTGCGCCATAATACCAAAAAACAACAATCCAACCGCTATGCTCGTAGCACGTTGCCGAACATCAGAAGAATTCAATGCAGGCACAATAATCCCTACCAATACACCCAGTGGCAATAGAAAATAGGGATCCTTAGCTGACAAATCAACTATCCATCCATAAAAAGGGGCATGATATAACTCAATTGACGAGGATAAAACTTTATTTAATCCAATAAAAAACACTGCCTGCAAAACAAATGAAAAACAGCCGAGAAGATCAAAATTACCATGCTTTTGCATGAGATCAGCTTTTTCTTGAGCCAATCGTTCTTTATCATGTTTATATTTTTGCTCTAAATAGTGCATTTTTTTACTAAAATCTGTTGCCTTTTGGAGGCTTTTTTCTCCACGAGAAGTAAATGGCAACATTATCAAATTAAGTAATAATGTAAGAATTATAATCGCAAGGCCAAAATTATGCACCCCATCATAGAGGCGCTTGAGCGTGAAAAGGAGTGGCCGCGCAAGCATAGTAAACCAACCATAATCAAGAAGTTCAGTCAGGCGATGATCAGCTTTTTGTAACGGCTCAAATTCTTTTGGCCCACAGTACCAAGTCAAAGTCCATGATGCTTTGGTCGAAACTTCAGGCCCTTCAATAATGCCATTAAGCTGATCATGGCGCTGTATGAAATAGCAGCGTTGAGCAAAAACTGTGGAATTTTTGATAAAAGCATTAACAAAATAGCGATCCGCGATACCGCATAATGTTGGAACGGCAAAAACTTTATCAATAACATCCGCTTGTTTAAATCGCTGAAGCATATCATGCTGCCCATTGACCAACGCCGTCGTGTAAGCGCCATTATTTTCCAACCCCTTCAAATGCGGTGCGGCAAAAATTATACGCGGTGTTTGAACACCAACTGGTTCTATTGTTAAACGCATATCGATCAGGTAAGAATCATCATATAAAGTAAATTCTTTGCGAATAAGCCCAGCTTGACTTTTTGAAACATATACAATTGTATGTATACCATTTTCATAATGCTTGCTTTCCCGTGTATAACGCATAGGAGTGGCGCCTGATAAAGCAACTAAGAACATACCTACAGTCGCCTGCTGCCCCGAATGTATTATTTCAAGAGGAACTTCGACATGCCCGCTTACTTTTTTGCAGACAACTGTATTGACAAGAGCGCCTCGAGATGAAAAAATAACATCCATGAGACGAGTCTTTATTTGGGTCATTTCCGGTTCATTTTTTTCAAAAAATGCGGTATCCTCATCCAAAAAATTAACTTCTTTTGCAACAGGCTTGTTGATCTGCTCTAATGGAGTTACATGAAAAGCTTGTCCTGATTTAATCTCTTGGGTATCTTTATAAAAGAATCGATCAATAATAAAATAATTAATAAGCATAGTTGTTACTATGGCAAAAGAAATTGAAATAAAAAATTGTTTTGTTTCCATAAAATTAACCGGTAAAAATGATATACGTTATTTATAATTATGATACCATGAAGAACCATATTCTGCTAGCGCATAAAGCGCATGAAGCGCATAAAAAACATATTTAAAAGGAGCATTTATGAAAATTTCTAAACAAAAATTTCGCATCGGCGAACTTGCAGATAAACTTGAGATAGAACGATTTGTTATTCGTTTTTGGGAAAAAGAATTTAGCATAAAAGGATTCAGATCTGAAGGCGGCCAACGATTTTATGATGACAAAGATCTAAAAAAATTTGAGCTCATCAAGGATCTTCTTTATACAAAAGGGTTCACCATTTCAGGAGCAAAAAAATATCTTAAAGAACACAAAAATATGGCACAAAAGCTTTTAAATGAAGCCCATATTATTGCTTCAAGCATAACCACTATGGACCATCAAGAGCAAGTAGCCCAAAAGCCCGTTGATGGTCGTCGCAAAAAACAGCCCGCTATCGATTTGCCTGAAGATATTGCAACTCAAATAATGCAGTTACAAAAAAAGCTTCTCAAGTTGCGCGAACTTCTTTAATTATTTTATTTTCTCTTAAAACTCAATGCCATGAAGGCTGGCTCTTATCCAGGAATGTTGTCTTCATGGCATTGAGAGTTGCTGTAAAAGTCATGTATAAGAAAAAAAATCACATTCATTTTATCGGTATCGGTGGCATTGGCATGAGTGGAATTGCCACTATTTTAAAAAGCCAAGGCTACATTATTTCAGGTTGCGATCTTGATTTAGAACAAAAAAACATTCATGACCTTATATCATTGGGTTGCACCGTCTACCAAGGTAACAATACAGAAGAATGCCAAAATCCATCTATCGATATATTGGTTTATTCTTCAGCTATTCAAAAAAACAATCAGGAAATTCTTGCAGCCCAAAAGCGGGGCATTCCAACGATTCCTCGCGCACTCATGCTGGCTGAACTGATGCGTACGAAATATAGCATCGCCATTGCAGGCTCACATGGTAAAACTACAACAACATCAATGATCTCTCATATTCTTATCGAAGCCCAAACTGATCCGACGGTGATCATCGGCGGCCATTTGAAAAATATTTCCACTAATGCCCGTTTCGGCCATGGAAATTTTTTAGTGGCAGAAGCTGATGAAAGCGATAAGTCCCTTTTAAGACTCTCTCCAACATTAGCAGTTATCACCAATATAAATTTTGAACATATCGATGTTTACCAAAGTATTGAGGATGTCAGAGAAACATTTAAGAGCTTTTTGGAAAACATTCCTTTTTATGGCAAAGCAATTTTATGTGACGATGACGCAAATATCGATGCAATATTACCGTTGACGACAATCAAAACTATACGCTACGGCTATAAAAGTAGTTCTGAAATTTATGCGCAAGATTTCATTTTGCACAAAAATTTTTCAACGTGCACCGTATGGAAACAAGGGAGCTCCCAACCACTTGGGGCATTGTATCTTACCATGCCAGGAAGACATAATTTGCTTAATGCACTTGCCGCCATAACCGTATGTCTGGAGCTTGATATTCCCTTTAATACCATTATGAGCGCGTTAGCTCAATTTAAGGGCATAGATCGCAGATTTACCTATAAAGGATCTTATAAAGGCGCTGCTGTCTTTGATGATTATGGCCACCACCCAAACGAGATCGCCCAAACGCTTCTTGTCGCACGTAAACGAGCCCAAAACAAACTCATTGTCGCCTTTCAACCACACCGTTATTCAAGAACCGCAGGTCTATGGAATGAATTTATCAATCTTTTTTCTCAAAATGCGATAGATCATCTGATCATCACCGATATATTCCCCGCAAACGAAGTCCCTATCGCAGACATCACCAGTCAACGATTTGTTGATGAATTAAAAAAGAAAAATCCCCATTTATCAATTACCTATTGCCCACTGGATAACGATTTCACCACGATAAAACGAACAGTAAGCCTTATTATTGGCCCGGATGATCTTCTGCTTTTACAGGGAGCAGGAAAAATGAATAAGCTCGTCAATTATTTGGAGCTTGAAAAAGAAGACGATCCTAAGCAAAAAAGCCGATAACTCTCTCCTTCTTGAGAATTTTATGATCAATTTATTGCAAAACAACCCCGCCCCACCGTATTATTTCTATTAGAGATAATTATAAAATATTGCGAGAGGTTGATTTTATGAAAGGAATTTTTACATCTTGCATGCTCATAGTCTATGGAGTATGTATAGCGCGGCTTTATGCAGGAAATGGATCCAATTTTGGGGCAGCATTCGGCGGAAGTCTTGTCGGCAGCATGGTAGGTGGTGCCCTAACGCAACCACGCACTACAACAGTCGTACAGGCGGCGCCTACGAGGGAAGTGGTGCATGTCTCAACGCCAGCGCCTCAAACGCCATCAAGTAATGAAACTG
>JAJZMR010000087.1 GCA_021847535.1 bacterium | reverse complement strand
AGCTTGATTTTGATGATTCGAGCCGCTTAGATTTCAGCAATTTGCAAAATTCATCAATATGGTAAAATAAGCTTACGAGCATTTTCTTCTCCTCTTTATGTTTTCTTTACAAGACGATTAGTAAATGCTCGTTTTTTTACAAGATTTTTACGTCGAACTCACGTAAAGATAGGTAATTCACCCGCTACCCTGAACTGTTCAATCAACGCATGGGACAGAAAGAGACTGCCACGCAACCAAACATTCAACCAGCACTAAAAAGCCGGAACGACGAAACCGTAAAGATACAGGCATAACGCCACCCGCTCACGGCAGCCTTTCGACTGCCTGTCTCAGCCAAAAATGCTACTTGAATAAGATTAAATAAATGGTATACTTTAAATTATTAAAGTTAAAAACCAAATTAATCTATCTTAAAGGGATGATAATATGAAAAAAATAGTAGTTTTTATTATGGCTATAGCAGCAGTCCAGTCGGTTAGGGGTATGAACAGAAATGTTTTAAATAGAAACGTGGACTCAAGAATACAGCCTGTAATACCAGAGCACCAGCAATCCTTTATTATAACAGGTAATGCGAACGATTTTAATAGAATACTACGTCAAAATTACACAGATCAAACAAATAACCCCTCCGTAGATGGCATTATTGCATTGGGCGGAAGTATAGCAGATTTGGCAAGGGAAAATGGGGTCCTAGCGAGTCAGATTGCGGGATATCAAAAGACAATTACGGACACACAAAGCGAATTGGCGATAGTTCAAGAGCGGTTTAAAAATTTACAAACAGAGAATGCAAAATTGAGTGAAACAAACAGTACTTTAGCGGCAAAAGCAAGCACCTATGCGACAAAGCTTATGGAGTTGGAAAAAAAAGTAAACGAACTTAATAGACAGACAGAAGGTTTCGAAGAAGAAAGAAAACATTTTTTGAACAAAACTCAGGAACAACAAAAAAAAGCAGAGGAACAACAAAAAAAAGCAGAAAACGCATTTAATAGGCTGCAGGAATCTAAATATAATGGGCTCATTAACACCACAGAAAACAAAGACAAAGAAATTGCAGAAATCAAAGCGAAAAATGAACTTGCGTATAACGAATTGAAAAAAGAGACAGACGCCAGCATATTGGAACTTGACTCACGCCGCATCTTTTGGAAAAGTTTCGCGATCATTACAAGTACTGCGTTTATCTGCCGAGAAGTAACAACAAGATATTACCCTGATATATGGATGAATTTGGCAAAAAACCTATCCTTTAGCAGCTTTGCAGAAAAAATGGGCTACGGCATTGATTCTTTCTCCTTTTCATTAAGCAACATGTTTCGCCGCTAATTCACCTCGAATCATTCATTCCAACAAAATGTAACTTATAAAAGGAGAGTTCTTGCTCTCCTTTTTCTTTAAGCATAACTATTACTTATACGGCCGAAAATCGTTTTTTTTGGAGCTTAAGCGACCGTGGCCGGGCGCCAAACGCGCGCACATAATGACCCTGGAGCATAGTGTAAAAAAACTCCCGATCCGGCCCTTTAATAACCGCCTGTTCATGCGCTTGAGCAAGCGCAACCGGGTACCCCTGCCCTTTAACAATCTGGTCAAACACTATCCCTATGCATCGTGCCACCCGCTCATCATTGTCGGCAATATACCCCGGCACTTCAACCCGCGCAATCTCATCCCCTCCATGCAGGTAAATAAATGCTGAATTAAAAACCTGACTGGCCTTTCCTGGGGATAAAAAGAATTGGGCTATGTCAGTATCAACCAAACAGTCAAAAGCCGCCTCTTGGCCCAAAATTTTGCTTGCTAAGGCTATGTAGCCTACCAGGTCACGCGCCTGGGATGCGCTGACATATCCCATATAGGTACTGTCTTGAACCTGTAAGTCCTGAAAGCTCGCACGATAATCAGGTAAAAAACGTTTTTGAATCGCCGGGGGCTGCAGCTGCCAGAAGGTAAGTGTGCCATCAAAAATAATGATTTTTTCAGCATTTTTTTTGACCTGTTCTTGCGCTTCCTGGAGCTCGCAAAGGGCTCTTTGGGCATTAACGTAATCAGCTGTAACAAACTCATTTTGTTCGGTAGCCAGTAAAAGAAAGGGCTTTGTCTCCAGCAGGGCTATCGACCGTTCTGCATAGACAAAATCTACCATTCCAATATTAATAAGGTATTCAAAAAATCCCTCATGCCGGTCAGGATAAATTTGTGACCCATCGATACCACACAGAGCATAATGACGTTGTGGCGATGCTGGACAAGAAAAATCAATCGGTCGATTAAAAAAAATCGCTGCCTGTTGCGTAACATCTGCCTGAAGCACCGGATCAGTCACAATTTTCTGCCAAATATCATGCGCATGCTCCAACTGTTGCTCATAAAGCGTTTGTTTGATGCCCGCTTTTTCTTGGATGAGCTTCATGCAGGCAAGCATATCAAGCATAAAACCCTCTTTTTTAACCTGTTATTGAATTGGCAACAGCATGTAATGCTTGAAGTGGTAACTGTATACAGCGTAGCCGGGTAAGGCCGATAACGATCCCTATTTTTTCACGAAGCTGTTCAACCGTCAACCCAGAAAGCGATGCGTACGATCCACCGATAATCATGTCAAGAAGAATATCAGCAGCTGCAAGGCTTAAAATACAGCCCGTCCCAGAAAATCGTGCATCGAGGATGCGATCACCATCACGCTGTATAAAGATAGTAACGTGGTCCCCGCACGATGGGTTTGCCCGACTACTTTGGCAGGTCCCTGGGCCTGAAAGTGTGCCTTTATGGCGCGGAAAATGGTAATGATCCATGATTTTTTGCTGATAGAGCGATTGCATATTTTTATAGAGTTTGAAAGATAATTCTTGATTTTTTACCCATGCTTGTACCATTATACTACAGGAAATAGGAGTTCCGAAATTATTTGCTTATAAGTAAGGGAAAATTATGCGCATATCAAGCCTTTTTTTGTGTGTGGGGTCATTCCTTTTAGTTATCATACAGGCGCAAGAAGCAGACAGCAACAGCTTATTAAGCCTTGGACCGCAAACATCGCGTAAAGAACGGTATAAAAAATTTGAAACTAATGACATTACAGACGTCATTATCAAATCCCAAGAGTACCAAGACTATAAAAACAGAGACCTTATGTATAAAGCAGGCAAATTGCAAGGCCTTGGCATGATTATAAACTCCGTTATTCAAGAGCATGTTCCGCTCAATCACCCCTTTTTTATTGAAAATCCACTATTTGTACCAGCTATGAGTTTTCTTGGTCTAACCCTTGCAACAGCACTCTATACAAAATATCAAAAGACAAAAAATCCTGAGCTCGATACGGATATCCAACAAATTCTTTCAGGGTATCAGGCTGGCGATATAACGCGAACGCGGCTTAGGAAGAATACCTCTCGCATTCTTAAGACACAAGCCGAAGACACTGCACGGCAAGGGGCCGTATTAAGTGATATTTTTGATCTTATAGGCGAAAATTTGGGTAGATTAGATGATCTGTTGTATAAGCAAACAATTAAAAATTCCGATGTACACAAACTGGAAGAGCGTTTAAGAAAAATTAAAGAATCTATTAAACCAAGACAAGCAACAGTGTCCTCATCAAATTTAGAACTTTATCAAAGAGCCGCCGCAACCGCGACTTTCGGATTGGGTGCACTAACAGGTAATGCAAACAAAAGTAGATTGCTCGATACATCATGGTCTCATCATTTACAGATCAGCGGAATCGTCGGCTTTTTAAGTTTTATGACCTGTGATCATGCCCTTCAAAAAAACAAAGAATCTTATAAAAAAAAGCTTATTGATTTCGCTGAAAATCGCGCACAAACATACGATTGGAACATTCTCGCGCTCTTACACAATGATGAAGAAAAGCGTGAGCGCAAAAAACAGGACGCCCACGATGATCTTAATGAAAAAATTATTGCTTTAAGCCGGGATTTTACCTCATGTGAAAATAAAATAAAAAGCGCTGATCTCCAGCAGCAGATAAAGGATCTAAACGCGCTATTAAACAAAACGGAAGAGCTTATAACAGAACTTTCAGATCAGCATGGAAAAAAGGAAGATGAAAACTATTAAATCTATGGTCTTTA
>JAJZMR010000041.1 GCA_021847535.1 bacterium | reverse complement strand
TGGGGTTTTGCACCTTCTAAGAGAGTATTTTTTTAATCAAAAGTCAAATCAGATCAGATCTTTCAGGCTACTGCGGAAGTCCTGTATGAAAGCAAGCATACCCAATGAGCAGAATTAGAGAATTAAAAGCCCCTACAGAAATTTCTTCTGTAGGGGCTTTTTTTATATCTCTTAGCCAAAATAAGGCTTAATCAAAACCAAAATATCTTGGATTGTTATCCAACAAATTAAAAGAATTAAACAGAACCACGTGCCATATGCAATGCCATTACGCATTGATTCTGGCAATGGTCTTCCTATAATCGCTTCAATAGTGTAAAAAAGCGCTTGCCCGCCATCAAAAACAGGCAACGGTATAAGGTTCATAACCGCCAAGTTGACGCTAATAAATGCCAAAAAGATTACAAAGATTACAAATCCTTTTTCCGCCCCCTTGATCATTTGAGAAATGACCATAACAGGCCCGCCGATTCCCTTGACTGTCTTTTCTTTAAATAATCTACTGAGTGCCTCGCCAGTTGAATATATCCAAAAATTAACCTGCTGAACGCCCATCGTAATCGCTTCAAGCCATGTTGTTGCTTTTACTGCTTGATAATCAAAGGTTATTCCAAGGCCTTTGTCCCCAACGGTTACCTTGATATTTTCCGATTGCCCATCCCGCATAATAAGCAGGCTGACTTCCTGGCCACGTTGTCTGCTCAGCGTTTGAAGAAATTTTTGCATAAACGTGGCAATAGTACTTTCTTTTACCGTGTAAGTTTTTTCTTGAGCTGTAATAGCTAAAATGGTGTCGCCGGCCTTAAGCCCTGCTTGTTGCGCTGGTGAATCGTCGAGTATTTTTTCAATAAGATTAGATGCGCTTTGCGGGAAAAGAAGGGGTGTTTTGGGGGCGCCGATGGCCAAAATAGCGATCATTGCGCCATAGGAAAAGATAAGATTGAAAAGAATGCCGCCTGCGATAATGAGCATTTTTTGATAATAGCTTTTAATGGCGAACGAGTCAGTAGCAAAGCTTTTGCGATCCTTTTGTTCGCCCTGGCCAGGCTCATCAGCCCCTGCTATTTCTACGTAACCTCCAAAAGGTATAGCCGAAAGAGTGAATAAAGTTTCACCGATCTGTTTCTTTAAGATCTGTGGACCAAATCCTATTGAAAATGAGGGGGTCTTTACCCCAAAAAGTTTACAAAAAAGAAAGTGGCCAAGCTCATGAAATCCGACTAAAAAGCCAAAGCCGAGTCCTCCGGCAATAAAAAGGGGAATGTTGAAAAGAAGCGCAGAAACGTCCATAGTGTCTCCTGATTAGGATTGAAATTTAACATTATTTTTACCAGAGTACCATAAATAAGGTAACCATGCGATTTTTCTTAAAATATCCTCATGAGAAGATTTCAAAATTGACCACTTGAAAAAATTACTAAAAAAGTTACAATTATAGGAAGCATCTACCATTTTTACTGTAGAAAAATTATTAATTACACCGTTAAAACGTATGGATATATAGAACTATGCCTACAATTAATCAGCTTGTTCGTAAGCAGCGCGTTAAGCCGCGCTACAAATCAAAGAGCCCTGCGCTCAAAAGTAGTCCTCAAGCACGTGGTGTTTGTACTCGTGTGTTTACTCAAACACCGAAAAAACCAAACTCTGCCTTGCGTAAAGTAGCTCGTGTCAAGTTGTCGACTGGCACTGAGGTGACCGCTTACATAGGTGGTGAGGGGCATAATCTTCAGGAGCACTCTGTTGTGCTTGTGCGCGGTGGTAGGGTGAAGGATTTACCTGGTGTTAAATATCATATTATTCGTGGTGCTCTTGACTGTGCAGGGGTTGAAAAACGTCGGCAGGGTCGTTCGTTGTATGGCGCTAAGCGTCCTAAGGCTAAAGGGGCATAAATATGGCACGTCGTAAATCCGTAAATTTTATAAGAATGATCGAGCCAGATATTCGATATGGTTCTCAATATGTTCAGAAGCTTATTAATATCGTTATGTGGCGAGGCAAAAAAAATGCCGCTCGTACTATAGTCTACGATGCATTAAATATTCTTGCTCAAAAAAATTCTGGCGATGAAAAAAAAGCGCTTGCTGTTTTTAGTCGCGCATTGGAACAAATAACGCCTGCTATAGAAGTGCGTCCGCGCCGTGTGGGTGGGAGTGTTTATCAAATTCCTGCTGAAGTTAAATCGCATCGTGGAAGGTCGTTAGCATACCGTTGGCTTATTGAAGCGGCAGCAAGTCGTGGAGATGAAACGATGGGGCAGCGTCTTGCGCATGAATTGCTTGATGCCTATGAAGGCCGTGGCAATGCCATTAAGAAAAAGCTTGATAGTCACAAAATGGCTGAAGCTAATCGTGCATATTCACACTTCTCTTGGTAATTGAAAGGGGCGTGAGATGAGTATTCAGTTAGATAGATTTAGAAATATAGGCGTTGCTGCGCACATTGATGCTGGTAAGACGACTTTTACTGAGCGTATTTTATTTTATACAGGTGTTTCTCATAAAATTGGCGAAGTCCATGAGGGTGAAACTACAACAGATTGGATGGAGCAGGAAAAAGAGCGCGGTATAACTATTACAGCAGCTGCTATTTCTGCGTACTGGAAAAATTACCAAATTAACATTATCGATACGCCTGGGCACGTTGATTTTACTATTGAGGTTGGCAGGTCGCTCCGTGTTCTTGATGGGGTTGTTGCGGTATTTTGTGGTGTTGGCGGCGTTCAGCCTCAGTCTGAGACTGTATGGCGTCAGGCGAATCGCTACAAAGTTCCGCGTATTATTTTTGTAAATAAATTGGATCGCATCGGAGGCGATTATTTTCGTGTTATTAATGATATTAATATGAAATTAAATGCCAATGCTATTGCAATGCAAATCCCGGTTGGGCAATCTGAAGAGCTTTCCGGGATCATTGATGTTCTTTCTAAGCAGTACGTCACCTTTACTGGTGATATGGGTTCCGTTGTTGAATATCGAGAAATTCCTGAAGAATATAAGCAAAGAGCAGAAGAGCAATTTGCAAAAATTGTTGAAAAAGCTGCAGAAATCGATGATGCGCTTGCTGAAAAATTTTTAAATGAAGAGCCGATTACGCTTGAAGAAGTAAAAAAAGCTTTGCGTCAAGGGACAATTGAAAGAAAAGTGGTTCCTGCCTTTTGTGGTACTGCTTTTAAAAATAAAGGGGTTCAGCTTGCTCTTGATGCTGTGCTTGATTATTTGCCTTCTCCGCTTGATATCCCGCCCGTTTCTGGAGTTGTTCCTCGAACTGATAAGGTTGAGGAGCGCAAGGCTGGTGCGGACGAGCCGTTTAGCGGTTTAGCTTTTAAGATCATGACAGATCCATTTGTGGGTGTTTTGAGTTTTGTTCGTGTTTATTCAGGAACATTAAAATCTGGCTCCTATATATACAATGCGACCAAGGGCGTAAAAGAGCGTGTGAGTCGTTTGGTTCGAATGTCAGCAAATAAGCGAGAAGAAATTGCGGAACTCAGGGCGGGTGATATTGGCGCTGTTGTCGGACTTAAAGAGGCGACGACTGGTGATACATTGTGTGATGAGAGTCATCCTATACTTCTTGAAAAAATTGATATTCCAAATCCTGTTATTTCTGCCTCCGTTGAGCCTAAGCAAAAAGCTGATTACGAAAAAATGGGGCTTGGTCTGCGTAAATTGATGCAAGAAGACCCGTCATTTCAATTTTCTTTTGACAAAGAAACGTCACAAACCGTTATTAGTGGCATGGGTGAGCTTCATCTTGAAATTATCGTGGATCGTTTAAAGCGAGAGCATAAGGTTGAAGTTACGCAGGGTAAGTTACAGGTTGCCTTTAAAGAAACGATTCAAAAATCTATTGAAGTTGAAGGTAAGTACATTAAGCAATCTGGAGGAAAGGGTCAATATGGCCATGTTTGGATTCTTTTTGAGCCCCTTGAGCGTGGGAAAGGTTATGAATTTGTTAATGGCGTTGTTGGTGGAACCGTTCCTCGAGAATTTATTCCTGGCGTAGAAAAAGGTCTTGAGAATGCTAAGAATTCTGGCGTTCTTGGCGGCTTTCCCGTCGTTGATTTTAAAGCGACGCTTAAAGATGGTTCTTATCATGATGTCGACTCGTCAGCTTTGGCTTTTGAAGTTG
>JAJZMR010000022.1 GCA_021847535.1 bacterium | reverse complement strand
CGCCTATTTATTTTTTTAAAATGCACTATCAAATGGTGTGTATGTGATCACATTATGATACTATTTCTGGTAAAATTGACTAGGAGCTCTATTAAAAATAAATTCAGCAGGATAAAAATATGAAATACATTCGTCTTACAAATTCGATGTCTAAGGAAAAGCAGATTGTTGTGCAAGGTGGCCAAAAAATAGAGCCTATTAAGCTCTATGTGTGCGGCATTACGCCCTATGATTTACCTCATCTTGGTCATGGTCGTTGTTACGTCACATTCGATCTTCTTTACCGATTATTATCATTTTTAGGCTATTCTGTTACGTATTGCAGAAATTTTACTGATATTGATGATAAGCTCTTAAATAAATCAGAAAAAGAATTTGGTACGCCATTTGAATTCAGTCGCATAGCCCACCGGTATATAGCTGCTTTTGAAGATAATATGTTATCGCTTAATTGTAAAAAACCAACCTATGAACCACGTGTAACTGAAACGATACCAGAAATTATTGACTTTGTGCAGGCGCTTGTAGATTCAGGCCATGCCTATGTTGTTGGCAATGATGTCTATTTTAGTATCGATGCATGCCCAGATTATGGCGCGTTGTCGCATCGAAAATTAGAAGACATGGAAGCAGGTGCGCGGATAGCTATTTCTGAAAAAAAAAGAAATTCGCTCGATTTTGCCTTATGGAAAGGCGAGCCTGATGGCCATTATTATAAAAGTCCTTGGGGATACGGTCGTCCTGGGTGGCATATAGAATGCTCCGCGATGGCAAAAAAATTTCTTGGTAATACAGTCGATATACATGGTGGCGGTATGGACCTCCTGTTTCCGCATCACGAAAATGAGTTAGCGCAATCACAAGTATTACAAAAAGAACCATTTGTTCGGTTATGGACACATAATGCATTTGTGCAGATTAATAAAGAAAAAATGTCAAAATCGCTTGGAAATTTTTTTTCATTACAGGACATCTTTAAACAGATCGATCCGCAGGCTGTTCGTTTTTACTTTTTACAACATCAGTACCGTAATCCATTAGATTTTTCTTTGCATGACTTAGCGATAGCAAGGCAGGCCTATGCAAAACTTGCAAAGCAGTTTGATCCCATTGCGCCTATCCCTTTTGATGGCGCTGAGGCTGACGTTATCATAGGTCAGATGGTGGATTTTCTCAAAGATGATCTTAATACGCCGGGAATGTTTGGCGTCTTGTACAAACATTTAGATCTTATCAGAACTGACAGCCAATTTGCTGGTAAGGTAAAATATCTTTTACAGACAGTTCTTGGGCTTAAGCTTGTCCCATTGGAAGAAAAAGAGATTGCTATTACCCCCGAGATACAATTATTACTTGATCAGCGTGAACGAGCAAGAATGGCTAAAGATTGGGCAAAATCAGATATGATTCGTGACCAGCTTGTTGGGCTTGGATATAAGGTTCAGGACAAAAAGAAATGAAAGTATAGTAGCTCCCATCCCAGGCTGGCACACTTTGCAATCACTTAATTTTGTTTACCAGCGCAAGAAATGGTTTTGTAAAAGCTAACCCATAAAGTTGTATTTAAAACTTGATATGTATTGGTCAGTAGACAAGTAACCCATGTATGCGTCTTTTTATTCCGGGGCTTCCAGACTACACACACATTACATGGATCACCACTGTCTGTTGTTGTAATTTTTTTTATCAAAAATGATTGAAAAAGTGCTTCAGCCCGGCGCGCGTGCATTACTTTATTAATAACGTGTTACTATAAAGCAAGTCATTCGGTACACAAAAACGAGCGTGCCCAGGCATGTGTGTTTACCCAAAAATTTCTGTAATTTTATCAACAAAATCTTCTTTAGACATAGCTCCTGTCTCTTTGCTCTTAATTTTTCCATTTTGAATAAAGACAAAAGTTGGTACTGAGCTGATACCATATTGAATGGCAATTTCTCGTGCATCATCGACATTGAGCTCTGCAAATAGGTATTTATCACCTAATTCCTTTGAAAGCTCTTCAAAAATTGGTTTCATGTACATACATGGTCCGCACCATGAAGCATATGCATCGATGATAACAGGTTTGGATGATTCTTGAATTTGAGATAATGTTTCTTTTGTAATGATAAGCATAAATACCCTTTATTTATGAGACATTTTTATGGGAATTAGTATAACCTCTTAATCAAAAAAAGAAAAATAGTGTATGCTACTTTTTAGCGCACACTATTTTTCTTTTTTAGCAGGGCAGTTTTGTGGATGTAATTGAGTATATGATCGCTCTGTGCGACTGATAATAGTGATTTTTTTTATGCCAGTGAATGAAATTTCTTTTTCCAACGGTCCTACGTCTGTTATTCGGTCGCACATAATTTTTTGCGAGTTCTCTATCAAATAGCGATGTGCAGTTCTTCCAGGATCGGCTAGAGTCACTATAATTTCACTATATGTTCTATTATTAAAGCGTGGACTCAGGCTACATTTTTCACCCCGTGCAGGTTCTATTGAATATATTTGATCAAGATCAAAAAATGTTACATTTTCTTGGGGATCATGAGCTGTATCTATGGGTAGTTCATAAAATTTTATTCCGCGTAATTTCCCAGCCAGCGAAACATTTTCCACTTGATAGGTCTTATCACGATTATCGGTAATTTCTGCATGATAATTCGTATGATGTTTTTGTTGTATCATGTTTTTATCAGGTTGGGCAAAGCCAAGGCAAAAAAGCATTCCTATGCTTGCTATTTGACGAATATGTTTCATATTTTTTTATCTCCTTATAAAAATATTTTTTTGCGGTTGCATGCGACATTCCTTTTCTATTTACCAGAAAGATTAAGAGGTGCACAACGATTATATTTTTCTCTTGCTTTAGCGCGATCATTTCTTTTAAAGTTAAGATTGCAAAGGGAGTATTTTTTTAAAGGAGAATTTAATGAATAACTATAACCATGCAGCTCAGGAATTGCGTTCGTTTTTTACGCACGTTTTCTTATGGATGGCCATAGGTCTGGGTATTACGGCAGGTACATCATGGTATGTATTTCAGCAAAGTCCAGTGATTTTAATAAAACTTATGGAATCACCACTGTTAGTTATCACACTGTTTTTTGTTCAGATAGGATTGGTCTTTTGGCTTGCATCACGCCTGTTAACCATGTCTTTTATGGGTGGACTCACACTCTTTTTGCTCTATGCGCTTTTAAATGGAATTATTTTTTCTACGATTTTTGCTCAATTTACCCACGAAAGTATCGCGCTAACATTTCTTATTGCCGCTGCAATGTTTTTGGCGATGGCACTTTTTGGGTCTTTGACTACATTTGATTTAACTCCTATTGGTACTTTTGGGTACATGCTTTTGTGGGGTCTTATTATAGGCTTATTAGTGAATTGGTATTTTCAGAGCGAAGTCTTTAATCTCGCTATTTCAGCTATCGGTATCATATTGTTTTCTGCATTAACCGCATATGATATGCAGCGGCTTGCCTTTTTTGGTGCACAGCTTCAACGTCAACATCAGGAGATGTATAAGGGAGCGCTGTTGGGTGCTCTTATGCTGTATATAGATTTTATCAATATTTTTTTGATGTTGTTATCGTTTACCGGTAAACGTCGTGAGTAAGAAAGGATATCATATGAAGGCTACATCTGTTCATTATGTCACCTTGTTTTTATGTACAATGCTGCAAGCAGAGATGTCTCTGATTCAGAACGCTACGCCACGGGCTGATGCCGTGTTATCGCCAGAAGTGCGACAGATAACAAAAAGTAAAAAAAATCACAAAAAAGAGCTTATACCCTCACCTGAAAAAACAGCTCAGGATGTTCATGATGCGCTCTTGGAAGACAAACAAATAACAATTAAATCTCAGCAAGCAAAAGACTTGGTGCTCGATGCCGTCAAAGAAATACAAAAAAATGGCATCGGTATAGCGTGCAAGGCTTTTATAGATGATCCATCATGGCGTGTAGGTGAAATGTACATACGTATTTTTGATTCTAACGGATATTGCTACTGCGATGGTTTTGAAAAAGATACTCTATGGAAAAACTTTGCTGTCGAAAATGATGCATTTATCAAACGCATAACAGAGGCTGGAAAAACTGGTGGCTTTATTAACTTTAAATGGAATAATAGTTACATGCGTT
>JAJZMR010000050.1 GCA_021847535.1 bacterium | reverse complement strand
TCTGCTCCGACAATGTAACTACGGTTAATTTTTTATCTTTATGACTATAATAAAATCTAAACTTTTTATCATGGTACATCTTATAGGGTACAAAAAAAATGAGTTTTTAGCAAAAAATTACTCACTTGTCTGCCACAAACCGATCATATTTTGTTCTATACGCCCTTCAACCTGTAATTGCCATAACCGTTCCTGCAAAAGATCATACGGAAAGCCACTTTTAATAATAAGATCATCAATCGTTTGCGGGACAAGACAAAGCGCAAGAAGCGGGTCCCGCTCGCGAACCTGATTAACTATTTTCTTTGCCCCTGAGACCAAAGCATACCGTTGGCCAACACCAAGTAATTCATAGATATCATTCACATTACTAATAAGCCGCGCCCCCTGCGCTATAAGATTATGACAGCCAGAACTCAATTCATTAAAAAGAGAACCTGGCACAGCGCCCACTTCTCTTCCTTCATGTAAAGCATGGCGCGCAGTCACTAATGCACCACTTTTAGAAGCAGCCTGCACAATAATTGTTGCAGGGCAAAGCCCGGCAATAATGCGGTTACGTGCAAGAAAATTCAAAGGCAACGGAGCAGCTGATAGGCAAAAGGGACTCATAACCACTCCCCCGCTGTAGATAATTTTTTTAAACAATTCCTTATTTGAAGCTGGATACGGCTGTAACAACCCAGAACCTAAGACCGCTACAGTAATACCCTGTACTTGAAGAGCCGCCTTGTGAACCATACTATCGATCCCCAAGGCCCCCCCACTGACACAAGCAAATCCAGCCTGCGCAAGGGGTGGAACTAGCTCATTAACAACCTGTTGACCGTAGGTATCAGCTTTGCGTGACCCTACAAAGGCAATAGTTTTTGATAAAACTGATAAAACGCCCTGATAATACAAAACAGGCGGAGGGGCATGAATATGTCTTAATATTTCTGGATAGTCATTATCGACCAATGTTACCCATGATATTTCATGCCGATCAATCTGATAAAGTTCTTTATGTAAAAGAACTTTATCAGAAAGTCCCTGTACAATTTTTTCTGCATTATCAGGTGAAATCCCGGTTTCAATCGCCAATTCAACGCCCGTCATAGTGTATACTACATGCAATCGATCACCAAAATGGTTTATCAAAAGAGCACAAACACGTGGGGATACCCCGATAAGGCTTAAATGAAGAACTATCGTTGAAATTTCTAACTGCATATAATAACAACCTATTCAGCAACTTCAGGCTCAACAGATTCCGGGCTTTGCTCGGTATCACCCGCATCAGCACGGCTATTTTCCAACCCTTCAATGGTTGCTAAACCTGCAAGCTTTTGCCCTTTATCAAGGCGAATAAGTCGAACACCTTTTGCTTGTCTACCCATCGTACGCACCTCTTTCGATGAAAGACGAATAATCTTTCCCGCATTATCGATGAGAAGCACATCAGATGTATCTGAAACAACAACGAGCGCGATAACCAAGCCATTACGTTCATCAGTAGGAATCGTACGAACGCCCTGTCCACCACGATGGGCAACTCTAAAATCACCAACGCGAACACGCTTACCATACCCTAATTGCGTAGCAAAAAGAATATCTTTATCATCTGAAACAACCTCCATGCCAACAACATAATCATGCTGCACAAGGCGAACACCTATGACTCCAGCAGCTTGTCGACCCATGGCGCGAACTTCATCCTCCTTAAATCGAATACCCTGCCCGTGCGCTGTTGCAAGAACAATTGAATCGTTGCCTGAACTTACCGCACAAAATGCTAATTGGTCTCCATCATTCAGCGTCAGTGCACGGATACCTGTGCTTCTAATTTTGGTAAATTCGGAACCTTCGGTCCGTTTAATCGTGCCCCTATTGGTGACCATAACAATATAGTGTTCATCCAAATCATGAGCGCACAAAAGCTTGACTACATGCTCACCTTCAGTAAGCGGCAAAAGATTAATAATCGCACGCCCTTTTGCCATACGTGATGCTTCAGGCACTTCAAAGACTTGCATGCTATATATACGGCCTAAATTCGTAAAGAAAAGTAATACATCGTGGGTTTTGGCAACAAAAATATCTTCAATAATATCATCAGAATCATCAAGATCCGCCATTCCCATTTTGCCCTTGCCACCGCGATGCTGAACATTGTAGAGAGTAACGGGTACCCGCTTGATATAACCCTTGCGCGTCAGTGTTACCACGACATCCTCGTCAGGAATTAAATCAGCTTCACTTAAAACATCTACAGGCCCTTCAATGCGCGTAAGCCGCTTATCTGCATAAGTCGCTTTCAGTTCACCCAATTCCTTGATAATTTCCTGCCTGAGCGATTCACTGTTTTCAATAATCGCCTTCAAACGGGCAATTTCTTGTTTAATCTCTGCAAGCTCTGCATGAATTTTATCCTGTTCAAGAGCAGTTAAGCGCTGCAAACGCATTTCAAGAATGGCCTTGCCTTGTTCATATGAAAGAGAAAAATTTTCATGAAGCTTTTCAAGTGCTTGATCATAATTATCAGAGGCTTTAATCTGAGCGATAACTGCATCAATCGATTGTAATGCAGTGATAAATCCATGCAAGATATGTTCGCGCACTTGCGCCTTTTTAATATCAAAAAGCGATCGTCGATAAATAACTTCTTCACGAAATGCTAAAAATTCTCTGATAAGTTCACGCAAAGTAAAAATACGTGGTTTATTATCAAGCAACCCTAACATGTAAATAGCAATACTCGATTGCAATGAGGTAAATTTATACAACTGATTGATGATAACCTGCGGAACTTCACCTTTGCGTATCTCGATAACTAAACGCATCCCTCGACGGTCAGATTCATCCTTGATATTCGTGATACCATCAATAACTTTATTTTTGACTAAATCAGCAATTTTAATCACCAAATCAGCCTTAATTACCTGGTACGGCAACTGTGTAATAACAAGAGCTGATCCACGCTTGGTCTCTTCAACTTCGACAACACCGCGCAAAATTAAATTGCCACGTCCCGTCGTATACGCCTTATGTATTCCGGCACGACCACAAATAATCCCCCCTGTTGGAAAATCAGGCCCAGGCAGCAATTTAAAAAGCTCATCGTCGGGAATATCCTGATTATTAAGATAGGCCAAACATGCATCAACAACCTCCCCTAAATTATGCGGAGGAACAGACGTTGCCATACCAACAGCTATACCCATCGTACCATTAACTAACAAACTCGGCAGCTTACTTGGCAAAATAGTCGGCTCAATAGTAGATTCATCAAAATTGGGCACAAAAGGGACCGTTTCTTTATCAAGATCAGCTAAAATTTCTTGACTAATACGCTGCATACGAACTTCAGTGTATCGCATAGCAGCAGCTGCATCACCATCAACAGAACCCCAGTTTCCTTGACCATCAAGCAACGGATACCGCTTAGAAAAATCTTGAACCATCCCAACAAGAGTATTATAAACAGCACTATCACCATGCGGATGATATTTACCAAGAACTTCACCCACTACACGAACAGATTTATGGTAGGGTTTATTATAATGAAACCCCAGCTGGTTCATGGTATACAAAACACGACGATGAACCGGCTTAAGGCCGTCACGGACATCAGGTATCGCACGGCTTACAATGACTGACATAGCATAATCTAAAAAAGATTGTTGCAACTCATCTTCGATCAAAACAGGCTTAATACTCGATTGAAATGCTTTTTCTTGTAATTGTTCTGATTCCATACATGAACCTTCCGTTTACGCCTGCAAGGGGACTTTAAAGACAAAATTTAGATAGTTAGTAGTATACCCCAAAAAGCAATTATACTAAAGATTTTATCGCTCATAGGCTGATCGCCTTAAACGCCTTGACTTTATGCATAAAAATGCTAAAATTATATCTATAATAGAATTAAAACAAAATTCGGAAAAAAATATTATGATAAAAAAAGTATTAAAATTTATCGCGATCATAACCCTTCCTATTATCGCATCTGAAAAAAGCCTCTCTATACTTGATAACCCTTATGAGACTCACTGGGGCCATCGATTATTTGCTCAATTTGGGCAATCAAGATTTATGCACCATTTTAACCGATATGTGTGCGATTACTTTGCCGCACCATTTGAAACTACGTCGGCAACCGATGATCAGATCGCGTATGCCACAAAGGCCCAGGATGTACTTAATACAGGACTTACGCATAAGCAGTATCAATAGACTGATCTAGGCGATCGAATCGCTTGATCAAGAAATCCAATTTCTTTGTCTTGAGCG
>JAJZMR010000088.1 GCA_021847535.1 bacterium | reverse complement strand
TATCAAATCAACAATCCGCGCGCCGTCTATTTTCAGTGCGATATCGCTCACAGCCAAGCGCTTAAGGCGATCTGTGCACGGTACCCAATCGACGCAGTTATCCACTGTGCTGCTTATATTCAAGTGGGCGAATCGATCACCAACCCTGCTGGCTATTATGACAACAATGTGGTAAAAACTGCGCAATTTTTAGAAACTATGCGTACGCTCAGCATTGCACGCATGGTCTTTTCTTCAAGCGCAGCCGTTTACGGTTATCCACAAACACTCCCGATCACGGAACAACACCCGTGTGCACCGGTTAACCCTTACGGCCAGACCAAGCGTATCGTTGAACAGATGCTCCATGATTACCATGGTGCATACGGGTTGGAGTACATAGCTTTGCGTTATTTTAATGCCGCAGGTGGCTACCCGGAGTATCAATTAGGCGAGCGGCATCAGCCAGAAACGCATCTCATACCGTTGGTTCTGCAAGCAGCGTTAGAAAATAGGCCATGCACTATCTTTGGTAGTAATTACCCGACACCTGATGGTACCTGTGTGCGTGATTATGTACATGTGCGTGATATTGCGCGGGCTCATCGGCTTGCTCTTGAATATTTTGATCAGCCAACTGGCTTGAAGGCAGAGATTTTTAACCTCGGCACCGCGCGTGGATTTTCTGTTTTAGAAATTATTCAAGCGGTTGAGGCATTGTTGCAAAAAAAGTTGTCCCTTCACTATGCCCCTGCGCGTACAGGTGATCCGGCATATCTTATTGCTGATGCTACACATGCTGCGCGGCGCCTTGGGTGGCAACCGATGCATAGCGATATAATGACTATTGTTTCTAGTGCTTTACAGATACTTGTTACGCAGTATCAGCACAATTTTGACATTGTATACCAGCTACAACGATAGTCTTTTATTGCGTTAACTGCGGCGTATGTTCTATACTCAAGCTGAATGTATACAAGGTAGATGAGGGGTAGTAACAGTATGTACAAATATGGTGCGGTCAGTTTTTTTATGATTTTCGCGGTATCTGCCCAGCAGGAGATCCAGCTCAACATATTACTCTCGCTTACTTTTGATTTTGTTCACAAATTAGACCGGGCGGTTGCCCAGAGCCTTGCTGTCGTACCCTCAAAAGCTATAGTATCCTCAACTCCAACTCCAGCTTTAGGCCAGCAAACACATGAAGCCGCTCCAGGGGCTGATGATTGTAAAACAGAATATGAACGTATTAAAGATCTCAATCCACAAGATCCCTATGATGCCGCAAAGATATTGGATGTAGCCTTTTCTGCTAGCAATGATTTTAAAAAGGCGTATTATAACAAATCGCTTAAATACCATCCTGACAAGGCAGGGTCTGATAACAAAGCTCTAGCGAATAAGATATTTCAATCTATTAATGCTGCATATCAAACGCTGAATATTGATCAAAAAACGCTTGAGAAGCTGACGCAAGAATGGCTTTTTAAGGAGCAGGAACAAGCCAAAAAAGCCGCGCAAGATGCGGCATTATGGCAGACGTTTGCAGAAGCTTCTGAACCCTATGCATCATTTGGTTTAAAGCTGGAAGAGCTTATTATGCTGGACGAGTGTGGTATAGAAACATTTAGGCAAAAAAGGCAGTCTGTTTTGGACGTTATAAACTCTAAGTTTAAACCAGGTACGACCGATAGGGCTCACTATCTGCAAAAATTGAATGATAATGGGAAAATCATCAATGAAGAATTAGTGAAGCTGGGCTTTAATTTTCCGGGCCTCCAGAGGGGTAGCGAGCAGGAGGTAAAAAAACTGCTTGCTCGTTTGTTGACGGCCAATGACGCAGATTCACTCTTTGAGCTCCCACAAAATTTGAGCAGTTTTACTGTCCAGTCTAGGAATCAATTTTTAAAAAATGCCAAAAAATATCTTGAAGACTTGATAAAGTATTTTCCTTCCGTTAGGGTTCAAGAACTAACAAAAAAGGTCAATAAGTTTTATTCTGAAGCATTAAAAAAATATGAATAGATGTGTACAAGCAATTGCAATTATTGTATCAGCTCCCGTATTGTTGTGGGGTACGCAGCAGCAGATTCCTGCTGGCTTAACAAACTTAGGCAATACCTGTTTTATGAACGCACCGCTGCAGGCACTGTTTGCCGATAGCACGCTTATTCAGGAGATAAAAAATAAGCTTTCACAGGGCAAAGATATTACCAAAGTTTATCCGGTAACCAGTCAATTTCTTACATTGTATCACGACGTTAGGAAGGACGCGCACGTTATTAAGCCAGAAGCATTTAAGCAGTGTGTAATACTAAATTTTACAACGAGCGATATTAAAGAAGCTTTGAACAATGGTACTCGAGCGCAAACGTATACATTTATCGTTGCTTTATTACAGGCGTTCCATAGCGAAATTAATCTCGTTGACCAGGATATGAGTAGTGACGTAATTGCTATAAAATCGCTTACTTCAGGCAAAGAATTTATTACCGTTTACCCCGGGGCCGAGCGAGAAGCAAATAGATATAATTCAAATGAACTTTATATAAAGCATGTTCCCCGTATATTGATAATAAGACATGATCCTGTAAAAACTCCACTTCGGGCAGCAGATAGGGAGTTTAAAATGAGTGATAATAACGGGGATAAAGAGTATCTCTATGATTTGTATGCAACAGTCAATTGGGTATCTAAGGCGCATTTTATTGCAGCGGTACAAATGCCCTCTGGTGCCTGGTACCAGTGTGATGATCACACGGTGAAAGCGTTGAATCAAGATGAGCTTGTCAGCTTTTTTGATCCTCAAAAAAAAAATTATAATTTTGGTACGCCGGAGTTACTTTTTTATAGGTTGCGTGGAGAAACAAAAAAAGCACACGCGTTGAATTACGTAGAATTGTTAGCGGATGTTAAGCGCTACTGTAGCGGCTTGTATCTTGGGTTAGTTTTGAAAAAATAGACAATTATTGCCATGAGGTTGTCTTGCATAGTATAACGATCAAGAGAGTATTTTATTTACCTAAGGGTGTATACATGAAAAAACGACCATTATTTTTTGAGCGTGTATCAGGTGCAGCAGTCTGTGTGGCAGTATGTTTAAATTTGTCATTGTCTGCAGATGATTTTGCTTCCCGTAGCTTTTTTACGGTTCGGCCGCAATTTATTCTTGTATCTCCAGAAAAAGAGGCATTGTTTCGCAATGACCGTATGCAGCTGCGTGACGGCGGTATCGAAGGTACGTTTCAGATAGCCGCATTCGGTGGCCAGTCGACTAATCAAGTTACGATCAATAAATATTTTTTACCCAGCAATAAAACATCTTTGAATGTGCAAGAGTATAAAAGTCCCAACTTTACCTTGCAAGATGGCTTATACACAAAAGATCTTGAAGCGCGTAACTTTAATATCGCAACAGTTGACCCGACGCAAACATTTAAAAGTAATATTTTTTTCAGACCACAACAGAGTGTCTTTGGCATAGGCCTTGGTTGGATACAAAACCTCTGGCACGATTGCAATGATGTTCCGCGTATTTGGTTTGAAGTTTCGATGCCGATCGAGTATGTACAAAATACTATGGATTTACATGAGCATGTTATCAGTGACGGTGGTGGCACCAGCCCAACGATCGGTCTTGATGGCGCTTACCATGTAGGTACCATGACCGAGGCCTTTCGACAATCGAATTGGAACTATGGTAAAGTTGACAACATGAAGGATATGTCAAAATGGGGTCTTTCTGAAATTGAATTAACACTCGGGTATAACGCTTTTTTTGGCGATCGCTGTGATTTTAATACCTATGCCGGTGTTGTCTTTCCTACCGGAACAAAAATTGATCAATGCAACGCTGCCTATATTTTTAGTCCCGTTGTGGGTAATAATCACCATTGGGGGCTTCTTTTTGGTGGCCATGCAGGATTTACCGTATTTAGCCACAAATTACATCAAATACGGTTAGAGTTTGATGCTGAAGGGCAATATCTTTTTAAAAATACGCAATGGCGGTCATTTGATCTTGTTCAACAGGGGCAGTGGAGCCGGTACCTGGAAGTGTATCAAAACCTTGCCCAGGCAACAGCTGCAGCTGGCTACAGCGCTCCGTTAAATATGAATGCCGGTACTTCAGGGATAAACGTCTTTACAACTTGTGCGCAGGTACATCCGCATTTTAGTATTAATACAAACACTGGTTTTATTTATACGTGGAAAGGTGTGCAGGCTGAGTTCGGCTTTAACTTTTTTGGTCGGCAGGCAGAGCAGATAACCAAAACAAGCTGGGATGCTGATGTAGCGATAAAAAATATT
>JAJZMR010000055.1:1959-4403 GCA_021847535.1 bacterium | reverse complement strand
GCCAAGCTCATCAGCGATGTTTCGCAAGAAAATGAACATTTAAAAGTCATTGCTGGTAGCTATGAGTCTCGGGTTTTTGATCAAGATATGATCAAATTCTTGGCATCGTTGCCTTCTAAGGAAATATTGGTTGCTCAATTGTGTGGGCTACTCAAGGCGCCGATTGCTCATCATGTGCGTGTGTTGAATCAGGTCATGGTTCAATTGGTTCATGTGCTCAAGCAAGCATCTGAAAAGCAAAGTTAATCGTTTAAGGTATATTATTTTTAGTATTTAGTGGAGACATTATGTCAAAGTCAATGGAAAATCTAGTAAAAGAAATTAGTGGTTTAACTGTTTTAGAGCTTGCAGAGCTAACAAAAGCACTTGAAACAGCGTTTGGCGTTTCTGCGGCTATGCCGATGGCGGCAGCAATGCCAGCAAGTGAGGCTCCTGCCGCTGCTGGTAAGAAAGAAGAAGAAAAAACTGAATTCAAGGTTGAATTAGTTGATGCTGGTGCGAATAAAATAAATGTTATTAAAGCATTGCGTCAGGTTAAAAAAGATCTTGGTTTGACTGAAGCCAAAAAGATGGCAGAAGAAACTCCTTGCGTAATTGCTGAAGCCGTATCTAAAGATGAGGCAAAGGCTATGCAAAAAACGCTCGAGGATGCTGGCGCTAAAGTTAAACTTTCATAATAAGTTGAATAAAATTTTTAACTTTTTGTAATATAAGCGTGTTGATGGTTATAAATAATTTTTTGTAGTATAAGGAGCAGCTTAATGTCTAGCCTGCGCACGGGCAGCGAAACTGTTCGTAGATCTTTTGGAAAGATCAAAGATATAGTTCCCGTTCCTGATCTTATTGAAGTTCAGTCGAAGTCTTTTAACGATTTTGTTCAGTTAGATTTTCTGCCTGCAGAACGTCAGTTGATCGGCTTGGAAAAAGTTTTTAGGGATGTTTTTCCTATCGATTATAATGACAAAATGTCTCTTGAGTTTGTAAGTTACGAGCTCGGATCATGGGCATGTACTTGTGGTAAACTTACAGGTATAACGCAGCGGTATTCATGGAGCTGTTCATCGTGCAAAAAATCAGATTGTTCCCGTCTAAATGATGATTTAGCTTGTTCTTTTTGTCATAAAAATACAGCGCGTTACAAGAAATGTTCTAATTGTTTATCCAGGGTAACGGTTCAATTGCCGTTATCTCTGGATGAGTGTCGCTCGAGCGAACAGACATTTTCAATGCAATTAAAAGTAAAAATGCAATTGATTAGCTGGGATGTTGATGCGCAAGGCGGCAAAATCGTTCGCGATATTAAAGAACAAGACATCTTTTTTGTTGATGTTCCCGTTATGGGGGATTTGTATGAGCAAGATGGACGATTTAAACTTGGAGATCTTGGAACTTTCCTGATTAATGGTGTCGATCGAGTTATCGTCAGCCAATTACATCGTTCTCCTGGTGCTGTTTTTTCGCAAAGTAAAAAATCTAAGGATGCCCGCGGTAAGCCCTATTATTTGGCTCGTATTATTCCGATGCGAGGTTCTTGGATTGATTTTGAGTTTGATAGCAATGATCTTCTCTATGTTCGGATTGATAAAAAAAAGAAATTATTAGTTACGACATTGCTACAAGCTTTAGGCATGACACGTCAACAAATTGTTCCTTTTTTCTATAAATTCGATCAAATTACATTGGTTGAGGGTGTTTACTTTCAAGAGCTCAATGATTCCATTCTTGGTATGCGCATAGAAAAAGGAATGTTAGGCATTAAGGATGAAGCTGACTATATCGGTAGAAGAATTAACCATGAAATTCTTGCCAAATTGAAAAAGCTGGGCGTAGAAGCATTGATGTTGCGGAAAAATTCTTTAGTTAATAGGTCTGTTGGTGTCGATATTATCGACCCTCAAACGGGTGAAATATTACTTGAGCAAGGTCAATTGTTCACTGAAGAATTATATGAACAATTAAAAAAATACAAAAAAATTCAATTTAATCTTATCGCCACCGCTGGGCATGTTTTGCAACCAACGCTTCCTATGACGTTGGCTCATGATAAAAACAGTACAGAAGAGGATGCGTTAAAGGAAATTCATACTAAAATTTGGCCAGGCGAAAGCGCATCTCTTGCTGAAGTTAAAAAACACTTAGAAGATTTATTTTTTAATTCTCAGCTTTATAACCTTACTAAGGTTGGTCGTATTCGCATGAATCGTAAGTTGGGCCTTTCTATTCCTGAAGATATTGTCACATTAACGCATGAAGATATTTATGCAACAATTCGCTATTTGATTAACTTGCGTGAGCGCGGTGAGGGATCTCTTGATGATATTGATCATCTGGGTAATAGGCGCGTCAGGCTTGTTGGTGAATTGCTTACCAATCAGGCATATATAGGCTTGTTGCGTATTGAGCGTATTGTTCGTGAAAGATTTAGAATTCAAGAAATGCATGGC
>JAJZMR010000055.1:0-1949 GCA_021847535.1 bacterium | reverse complement strand
GCTTATGCCGCAAGATTTTTTGAATGTGAAGCCGCTTAATGCTGTATTGCGAGAATTTTTTGCCACAGGACAACTTACGCAATTCATGGATCAGACTAATCCACTGTCTGAAATAGCTCACAAGCGACGTCTGTCTGCTCTCGGGCCTGGTGGGGTGATGAAGGATCGTGCAACATATGAAATTCGAGATGTCCATACATCGCACTATGGAAGAATTTGTCCTATAGAAACACCAGAAGGTCAGACTGTCGGTCTGATTTCGTCTCTGGCAACTTATGCATTAGTTAATGAGCTTGGGTTTATTGAGACAGCCTATCGTCCTGTTAAAGATGGTGTTATTTCAAACGAAGTTGTCTTTTTGGATGCATTTGAAGAGGCGGATAAATATATTGCTCAGGCCGATTCAAAATTATTAAGCAGTAAAAAGATAACGGGTGATATGGTTTTCGCGCGACATGAGGGGAACTTCATGTATGTTGATGCGCACAAGATAAATTATATAGATTTATCGCCTAAGCAACTTGTATCTGTTGCGACAGCCCTCATTCCGTTTCTTGAGCATGATGATGCTTCCCGTGCATTGATGGGTGCCAATATGCAGCGTCAGGCTGTTCCTCTTATTCGCATGCAAATGCCGATAGTCGGTACTGGTATGGAGGCTGAAATTGCGCACGCTTCCGGCGCATGCATATCAGCCAAAAGAGCGGGTATTGTTGAGTATGTTTCTGCGGAAAAAATTATTGTTCGATCCAATGAAGATGAATTTAAGCATACGGAAGATTGGATATCGCAAGGTGTTCATATCTATTATCTAAGAAAATTTCAACGGTCGAGTTTTGGCACATGGATACATCAAACGCCGCTTGTGGTAGTGGGCCAAGAGGTTCAAAAGGGGCAAATGCTTTCTAATAGTTCTTCTGTTTATCATGGAGAGCTTGCTTTGGGTTCAAATCTTTTAGTTGCTTTCATGCCTTGGTATGGATACAACTTTGAGGATGCTATTATTCTTAATAAACGCTTGGTTGCTGAAGATGTTTTAACTTCTGTGCATATTGATGAGTATGTTGCAGAAGCTCGCGATACTAAGCTTGGGCCTGAAGAGATCACGCGTGATATCCCTAATGTGAGCGAGGTAGCTTTAGAGGGACTCGACGAAGATGGTATTGTTCGTATTGGAACACGTGTTAAGGCTGGTGATATCTTAGTTGGTAAAGTTACGCTTAAGGGTGATATACAATTCTCTCCTGAAGAAAAGTTATTACGAGCTATTTTTGGTGAAAAATCGCGTGAAGTGCGTGATACCTCATTGCGCGTACCGCCAGGAATCGAAGGAACTGTTATTGATGTAAAAATATTTTCTCGCAGTGGTATGCGAAAAGATAAGCGTTACAAAGATATGGTTGCGCAGGAGACTGCTCGTTTAGAAAATGACTTCATGATGCAAAAAAGCACTTTAGAAAAAATGCTTTCAAAAAAGATAATCGAGATCTTAGATGGTCAAAAGCCAGTTGCAAAGGCCGCCAAGTCGCTTATTGTTAAAGATCAGCTTGACTCAGAAAGGCTTTGTAGGCTGACATTTTTAGAATTATGTGAGCCTTTGGCTGCTGATAAAAAAATACATGCGGCCGTTGAGCAATTAAAAGGTACGTACGACAATCAGTTGCGCATTTTGCAAGGGTTGCAGGAAGAGCGTATTAATCATCTTAAAAAAGGTGATGTGCTTCCTTCGGGCGTTATAAAAATGGTGAAGGTTTACATTGCGATGAAAAGACCGATTCAAGTCGGGGATAAAATCGCAGGTCGTCATGGTAACAAAGGGGTCGTTTCTACTATTGTTGCTCGTGAAGATATGCCATTTATGGAAGATGGTACCGCGGTTGATATTATTTTGAATCCTGTAGGCGTTCCTTCTCGTATGAACGTCGGACAAATTCTTGAAACCATTCTTG
>JAJZMR010000080.1 GCA_021847535.1 bacterium | reverse complement strand
GTATAGGTTGCTGCTAAAGCACCCGCCGTCAGTGAAACCGATTGTGTGCCCGTTGAATTGGTAAAGATAGTGTAACCTGTTGTGGTCACATTGGTTGCAGCAAAGCCACCTGAACTATCACGTTTTACTAATGTATTTGGAATATCTGCTGGCGTCCCACTGGTCACCGTACCAACAAGTGTACATGCTGATACTCCGCAGATTGTCTGAATTTTGTTCGCTGTTGAAGAACCAGTAACGTCACCATATAACTGAATAGTTGATGTAACAATCGCTGTTATATCAGTCCAATACAGCTGATCTGGATTAGACCCATTACTTGCAAGTACTTGCCCTGCATTTCCCGAATTTACTGGCAGCTGAAGGGTATAAGAGCTTGAAATGGTTCCAGGGGCTTGTATAAAAACTGAACCGGATGAACTATCGTCAAAAACAATACCATGTTGCCCCGCCAAGGTCAGGTCACCTGTCATCGTGTCACCAGCTTTAAGAACATAGAGGCCTGAAGGTGTGCCACTTGAATTAAGATGGGGCGCAATCAACGATCCTGTCACTATCAAATTTCGCAAATACTCATCACGTAACCAAATAGATTGTTGATCAACCAGCTGTGGCTTTGCCACATTTGGAGCATCTAATCGAGGGGCCCTTTTTTGATAAAGCATATTGAGCTGCCAAAATTCAGCAATTTTTTTTGCCATCTCTTCATATACTTCAGGTTGCAAGCTTTGACGATTGCCATATACAAAAAAATCAAGATCTTGTAAGATTTTTGCCATTGCATCATCTGCAAACAACGCTGGTCTTTCTTGCTGTAAATGCGCAAGAAGATCTATAGAGAAAATCGCTTCTTCAAGCGTCATAATTTCTTTTTCAATAGGATAAGAAAGTGCTGATAAAAATATAGGTAAAAAAAATAAAATATAGAAATAAAAATTCATATACCACACTCTTTTTTATTTAAGAAACTCTTTTTTTTAGTTTCATAGCACATTCAAAAATACCAGTCAATATTTGTTCCATGAGCTACTCAAGCAGAAATATAAAAATTTTGCCATCAAAAAGGCGAAAGAATAAGCATTATACAGGACATGCTTTTTGCGTTATACTTTTACATACAATCGTCATTATTCTATGAAACATCAGTTATGCCGGAAAAACATTTTACCCACTTACATTTACATACAGATTATTCCTTGCTTGATGGCGCCATAACAATTGAGAAGCTCATTAATTTTGGCAAGCAACAGAATTTTAAAGCATTGGCAATTAGCGATCATGGAAATATTTTTGGTGGCGTGAAATTTTTTCAAGCTGCACAAAAAGCTGGCATTAAGCCTATCCTGGGGATGGAGGCGTACTTTACGCAAGATATTAAAATTAAAAAAGCTGATGATAAATATTACCACCTTATTTTACTTGTTGAAAATCAAATCGGTTATAAAAATTTATGTCGATTAATTCACCATTCATATACGCAAGGCTTTTATTTTAAGCCACGCATTGATTACGCTGCCCTGGAACATTATAATGAAGGACTTATGGTAACAACAGCCTGCTTAGGCGGCCATATCCCTTCACTCTTAATGGAAAATAATAATAAAATTGCTGACGAAAAAATAGATTGGTTTTTAAGGGTATTTGGGCCCGAACGATTTTATTTTGAAGTTCAGCCAGATGATCAACCGGATCAAAAAATTCTTAATCAAAAATTATATGACTTGAGCAAAACAAGGGGTGTTCAGTTAGTCGCTGCTGGTGATTGTCATTACCCTACCGCACAGGATCGTTATGCCCATGAAATAATGCTTTCAATCCAGACACACAATAAAATAACTGATCCGGGAAGATTTACCTTTGGTGATTGCAAAGTCCACATAAGAACAGAACAAGAGATGCTTGAAGTCTTTAAAGGCCATGAAGATGCAGTGTGGAACTCAGGTGCTATTGCAGACCGATGCAACTTTACGTATGAAACAGGTAAACTCTTTTTCCCTCAGTTTGATGTACCATCAGACACCACGCATGCTGAATATTTTACCAAGTTGTGCCATCAAGGGCTGCGTGAACTATCTGCCGCAGAACGATTTCCTCAGCCTGAGTATCAAAACTATCAAATGCGACTTGACCTTGAAATTAAGCTCATTGTACAGATGGGTTTTATTGGCTATTTTTTAGTAGTCAGCGACTTTATTCAGTGGGCACGTAAAAACAACATTCCTGTTGGTCCTGGACGAGGCTCCGCTGCAGGATCACTTGTTGCATGGGCACTCCAAATTACTGATATTGATCCATTACGCTATAATTTACTTTTTGAACGATTTCTTAACCCTGAGCGGGTGAGCATGCCCGATATTGATATAGATTTTTGTATCGAAGGCCGCGAACGCGTCATCGAATATGTTCGCACAAAATATGGCCATGATAAAGTATGCCAAATTATTACCTTTGGCACTATGCTTGCAAAAGGTGTTATTAAAGATGTTGCCCGTGTATTAAATTTCCCATTTGAAGATTCTAATGCATTGACAGACTTGATTCCTGACCAATTAAAAATAACACTCACGCAGGCATGCGAACAAGAGCCTGCATTACAACAACTACGTGATTCAAACCCCCGGATCAACGAATTATTTGACATTGCACTGCGCCTTGAGGGCTTAACCCGTCATGCCTCAAAACATGCTGCTGGTATCGTTATATCACCTGAACCGATTAAAGAAGTTCTTCCGGTCTATATCCCACCAAAAACATGCGATTTGGTTACGCAATATGCCATGACCGAGCTTGAAACGCTCGGCTTTTTAAAAATGGATTTTTTGGGCCTTAAAAACTTAACGTTGATTCAAAAAGCGATAGAGTTGATTTTTAAAAATTATGGTCGTAGGCTCGATATAACAAAAATTCCGCTTGATGACCAAAAAACATTTGAACTGTTATGTGCAGGAAAGACGTCTGGCGTTTTTCAGTTAGAATCAGATGGCCTTAAGGAAACACTGCGTCGCCTGCAACCAAAAAAATTTGAAGATATTATTGCCGTAAATGCGCTGTATCGACCAGGCCCACTCGGATCAGGCATGGTAGATGATTTCATCGAACGACGCCATGGTCGGCAAAAAATTAGCTATCTTTTCCCTGAACTTGAAGATATTTTGGCAGAAACATATGGTGTCATTGTTTATCAAGAACAGGTTATGAAAATTGCCTCAGCTATTGGCGGCTTCAATCTTGGCGAATCTGATATTTTGCGCCGTGCAATGGGGAAGAAAAAAGCTGATGTCATGGCTGAGCAAAAAAAGATTTTTGTAACACGAGCAATTGAACGCACATTTGATGGGAAAAAAGCGGGTGAGCTTTTTGATCTTATGGCCTATTTTGCCGGGTATGGTTTTAACAAATCACATTCGGCTGCTTATGCACTTATTGCCTATCAAACAGCCTATCTTAAAGCACAGTATACGGCAGAGTTCATGGCATGCCTAATATCGCTTGAATCAAGTGATGCTGAAAAAATGGCTTTTTATATTGCAGAAGCTCGTGATCTGGGTAATACTATTTTACCCCCAGACATTAATGAATCAGAAAATACATTTACCGCACAAAACTCAACTATAAGATTTGGACTTCAGGGCATTAAAAATGTCGGCCAGGCCGCTCTTGAAAGCATCATCAAGGAACGTGGATCAGCCTTGGCAGGCTCCAGCGCCAAGCCCTATAAAGATCTTTATGATTTTTGCATGCGTGTCGATTTGCGCACCGTCAATAAGCGCGTTATTGAAAGTCTCATTTATGCCGGCGCTTATGATACTTTACCAGGAAACCGTGCACAAAAACTTACCGAACTTGGTAAAATTATTGATATGGCCACACAGACAAAGCAATCACTTATGACAGGGCAATTGGGACTTTTTGAATCACCTGCAACCTCAAATTCATCAGATGGATTTAGTTATCTATTTGCACCACGCGATGAACTTCCCGATAAAGAAAAATTGGAAAAAGAAAAAGAAGTTGTCGGTATTTATATCAGCGCACAGCCACTAGACCGCTATAAAAAACAGATCGAATGGATTAATGCTCTATCATTTTCTCAAGCCGCAACGCAAAAAGGCCTTGTCATCTGTTGCGGTTTTTTTAAATCACATAAAGTAATCACGACAAAAAAAGGTGACAAAATGGCATTTCTATTTTTAGAGGATGCTTCAACAACTGCAGAAATTATTCTCTTTCCTAAAGTCTATACGCGCGTTGCTGATAGACTTGAAGATAATGCTATTTTTGCCGTTAAAGGATTTGTCGACCAAGAGCATCAAGGGTCCTGCAAAATAAAGGCCCAAGAGTTAATCATACTCGATAGACTTTTATATGATAGCGCCATTACCGCTGCTACCGTAACGCTTCCGCAAAAAGAGCCGCTCGTGTTACTTGAATCACTCAAAGCAATGGTTCAACCAGGCAAAACGCAGCTTAATATTATTTTAACCGATGCAAACAAGCAACTTAAACTTACCTCTCGCCAAAAAATTTCTATTAAGATC
>JAJZMR010000027.1 GCA_021847535.1 bacterium | reverse complement strand
AAACAGACTTTGTTGCACGTACCGCCGATATTAAACAATTTGCACAAGACGTCTGCATGCACATAGCGGCTGTTAAGCCACTTTATGTCTCAGCGGCACAGGTTGATACAGCATATCTTGAAAAAGAGCGGGCATTCTTTAAGCAGCAACTTATTGATCAAGGTAAGCCTGAAAAAATGATCGATCCTATTGTAGAAGGCAAAATACAAAAAATGTATGCCGATATTTGCCTTATGGATCAAAAATTTGTTAAAAATGAACAGCTGACTATCAGCGATCTTCTTAAAGAGCTTATTGCTAAAATGGGAGAAAATATTAAAGTCGCCCGCTTTGTTCGTTTTGAGATTGGCGCTTAACCCCAGAAAAGGATTTTGTTATGGCACATTACACCTTTACCGAAGGCGCAAGCCTCAAGCCGTTTGAATCAACGGTTGAAAGCGACATGCTTAAGCATTTACAACATTTTGAAAAAGAAATTCAAAAAATACGTACAGGCAGAGCGCACCCTTCTATGGTAGAAGATATTAAAGTAACGGCGTATGGAACAGTTATGCCGCTCAAAGAAGTTGCTGCAATCGCTGCACCAGATACACAACTTATAACGATACAGCCCTGGGATAAGACGATTATCGCAGACATTGAAAAAGCGCTTCAACTTTCTGATTTGGGAGTAACTCCACAGACAGATGGCCCCCTTATTCGTGTGATTCTTCCTAAAATGAGTAGTAGCCGTCGCGATGAATTAACAAAAACACTTGGCAAACGATTAGAAGAGTGTAAAATAGCATTACGTAATGTTCGTAAAGATGTTCATACTGCAATTCGTGATGCTGAAAAAGATAAAAAGATATCTGAAGACTATAGCAAACGATTGCAAGATCTTTTACAAAAAATTACCGATAAAATAACTGCACAAGCAGATATGTTTATGGGTAAAAAAGAGATTGAAATAAAAGCATTATAAATTTTTTGGAAAAAAATTTATTTTTCTTTAACTTATCTTGATTTTGTGGTAAAGTGTTTTTTTATGAAATAGTGCAAGAGTGGCGAAATTGGCAGACGCGCTGGACTTAGGATCCAGTCCCGAAAGGGGTGGGGGTTCAAGTCCCTTCTCTTGCACCATCTCTTTTCTTGAACAGAGAAACCCTCAAAAAAGGAGCTATGATGGTCGACTGTCAAAAACAGACCTACTTCAGCTTAAATGCTTATCCAGAGGCCTCAAATAAGCTTCGTTTGCAAGTGCAGATACCGGCAGCTTTGGTAAAAACCATGTATCAGCAAGCGCTGGTAAGCATTAAAGGGGATATTCATACTTATGGGTTTCCCAAAGGCGCTACGCCAGAGAGCTATATCGCCTCTACTTATCGACCACTGTTGCTTGACCATTTAAAAAAATTCTTCTTTCGCTACAGCGTAAGGGGCTTGCTTCAAAAGGGAATCATGGATCATAAAATCATATCCCTCTCATATCCACACCCGCGGATATTCCATATTAATCCCGAAGAAGATGCGCTTTTTAATTTTATTGTTAATACAAGCAGTAGTCCGATCAAAAATGAATGGAAAAAATTGCATTTTAAGGCGCCTGGCCGCAAAAACTATAAAGATCTTGATCGTCAGGTTGATTTTTTTTTAAAAGAGGAAGATCGCAAACAAAAAGAGGCAAAAAAAACAACGCTGCAGCATGAAATGGTGACTTTTCATGACTGGATCTGCATAAGTATTAAACTTATAGATCCAAATCAAGCCCCTCTTCTTGATAATTTGGAACAAAAGGGTTGGATTAAAATAGGAGAAGAAGAAGCTGACAAAGAAGCCCAAGACCTTTTTATGGGGAAAAAAGTTGGCGATTCTTTTGTAACAGATAATAATTTTTTTCAGGATACTGTTAGCGATGAATTTACCACTCATTATCTTTTTAAAATTGTTATTTTGTACCATATTTCCTCTGCTTTTTTTGATATTGATCGCTTTAAAACGCACTTCCGCCTCAAAACAATAAAAGAAACGCATCAAAAACTTATTGAGGTTTTTTCATTTCGCCATGACATTTCCCAGCGCAGAGAAACTATTGAAAAAATGTTCAACCTCCTTTTCCACCACTATCCCGTCACACTTGATCCTACCACGGTACAAGAGCAAGAACGGGTTGTTTTGGCTCGCGTACAGGAAAATCCCGACTATCATGTATACAAAAACAAGCCAAATTTCAAAGAAAATGTTAAACTTTTAGCAGAAAAACAAATACGAGAAATTCTTTTCATCGACAGTATTGCCAACCAAGAAAATATATATGCATCAGAAGAAGATCTTATAAATTATTTACATTTTCTTAAACGACCACGAACAAAGGAATTTATTTATTTTGATATTCCCTACAGCCGCATCAATGATCAAGAAATCATGCTTTGTCACGAAGAAATGCTCCGATCCTGTCAAAGAGAAAAAACTTTAAATTATGTATTATATTATTTAACTAAAAAGTCCTAACAAAAAAAATTATCATTAATTTTATGAATCACGAACGTTTAATCATTGTTGGATCTGGTCCAGCAGCTCTCACAGCAGCGATTTATGCATCACGCGCGCGACTTAATCCTCTGATTCTTGAAGGGGAAACGCCGGGCGGACAACTTATGAGCACAACCCTGGTAGAAAATTGGCCCGGAGAACGATCAATTCTCGGGCCACAACTTATGATGAATATGCGAGCGCAGGCTCATCAGCTAGGAACGCGTTTTTTGCTTGAAAAACTGACCAAAGTCGAACTTTTACAAAAGCCTTTTGCCCTTACAAGCTCAAAAAATAAAAGGTTTACTACAGATGCCCTCATTATCGCTACGGGCGCTACACCAAAGAAGCTCAATTGCCCGGGAGAGCAAAAATATTGGGCAAAGGGGGTATCGACCTGCGCAGTGTGCGATGGAGCTCTTTATAAGGGCAAAAAAATCGTTATTATCGGCGGCGGCGATACAGCCATGGAAGAAGCGTCGTTTATGACGCATTTTACCGATCAGGTAACCATCATACATATTTTAGATGCTTTTACAGCTTCTGCAGCTATGCAACAACGTGTTTTAGATGATCGAAAAATTACGATCCTATACGCTACTGTGGTAAAAGAATTTGTAGGTAACAACGAACATTTAACGAATATAGTTATACAAGATACAAAAACAGGAATTTGCAGAACAATTGAAGCTCATGCTGCTTTTTTGGCTATAGGCCTAAAACCGAATACTGAAATTTTTGATGGCCAGCTTAAGCTTACTTCTTCTGGACATCTTCAGCAGATTAACTATACACAAACCTCAATTGAAGGTGTTTTTGCAGCAGGAGATGTTGCTGATAATCGTTATAGACAAGCGATTACCTCTGCGGGAGTAGGCTGTATGGCAGCTTTGGATGCGGAACGTTATCTGGCCAACTGCAAAAAATAGGCGGATATGAGCGCAATCAATGACGCTAGAATTTGAAAAAACCCTCTTTTCCCGGTAAACTGATAAAGTTTATGAAATAAGCTCAGTATTTTCCGAGTCTTTATCAGCTATTTTAATACTTATTTTGCACGAATGAAGGTCACTTATGTCAATCACTTATAAACCAAAAAGAAAAAAACGCGCAAGAAAACATGGCTTTCTCATGCGTATGGCTACTCACGATGGCCGTAAAATTGTTAATCGTCGCCGATCGAAGGGCAAAAAACGCCTCACTGTTTCATCATAATGGTAAAGCTGGGGCGTCGTATTTTGTCATGGAAAAAAGATGAGCGTAATCAGGCTCTAGCACTTGCGCGCCCCATCTTCAGATCTTCCCATTTTGATATACGCATCGCCCCCAAACAGACTTTAATAGGAAGGCTTTTTGTCGTTACGCCAAAAAAAATTGGATGCGCGCCATATCGTAACCTTCTCAAGCGCAGAGCACGCTCAATCTTTTATGAAAAAAAATTTTATGATTCACCGTACGATTGGTTAATATTTTTTCGCCCATCTACGGCACCACTGCCATATAAAACATTACATGACACGCTTGTTTCCTTATTGCAGCCTCATTGTTAAAAAAATGTGCATTTCTTTTTTAACAACGAGCATGAAACTCGCCCGACCACTTTTTGGGTTATCTGGGACTTGCAGGTATACTATTACCTGTACTGCCTATGCAGAATACATGCTTAACAATTATCCCATTGCACAGGCATTATGGCGTATTACCCACCGCCTCTTGACCTGTAATATTTTCGTACGAAGAAACAAGAGCGCGCGCACGTTCATACCAAAGGTTATTCAAAGAAGATATTTTTGCAAAAAAAAGACTTAATCTTTGTGTGTAATCAATTTTATTGTCTGATGCACGAATAATCATAGCAAGATAATCAGATATATATTCAGTTTTATCAGGATGGAATTCAATAAGTGCAAGAACCGCCGATTCTTGAACATACCATTGATATTCAATCGAACAAGCAAGATTTTCAATTAATTCACCGTGCGCCTCGAGTGAATCATTTTTTATAAGAAGTCGGACCAATTGACGGGCACAGCGCGCAATTTTTACATCATTTTTTATTGCACCATACAGTCTCAAAGCCTGTATCAGATATTCCTTATTATCTGGTCGCAA
>JAJZMR010000004.1:435-4732 GCA_021847535.1 bacterium | reverse complement strand
TTCCGATCTGCGTTCTGCCAGCTTCTCAAGCAATTGCCGCACCATTTGCCGGAGCATCTGTTAAAAATATCGGGCCATGCGTTTCAGGTAAAACATCATGGACCTATGGTATTCTTGATCTGAACATGAACATCATTAATCCGTATTGCGCGTGCATGGGCGTTATGTTTGGCTACCAAGGCTGGTACAAGAGCACCGATCGGCTTTCGCTGTGTAAGACTACGGCTACCGATTGGGCTGGCGTTGTGCAGCCGCTTGATCCGTGCGTCTATACAAAAAATAGTGAACGAATCGCTCACCGTATTCGAACTGAAACATTTTTTAATGGTGAATGTATCAACACCTTTTTAGGTTTTGAAGCGACCGTTGCCGGTAAAAATGTGCCTGCCGAGGTCGACTTTCATATCGGGTTAGATGTCTATTTTTAATTGATTATTTTTTGCCGTATACTAAAAGGGGTCTTGAGCTTTTTCAAGACTCCTTTTTTTTATAATGGTGGATTATTTATGGATAGTTTAAATACAAAAAAATTTTATGTTACCACGCCGATCTATTATGTGAATGCTCGGCCACATCTTGGCTCACTCTATTCAACGCTTTTGGCTGACGTTGCCGCTCGTTATAATAGGTTACATAATAAGAAGGTCTTCTTCCTGACAGGAACTGATGAACACGGACTTAAAATTGCACAGGCTGCTGCTGCTGTAGAAAAAGCGCCAAAGGAATTTGTTGACAGTTTTATTGAGCCGTTTAAAGATACCTGGAAATTGTATAACATAGATTACACGCGTTTTATCCGTACAACCGATCCTGACCATGTCGCTGCAGTTCAAGCTTGGATCATGCGGTTAATGCAGCAGGGGCTTATTTATAAATCCCATTACGCCGGTTTTTATTGTACCCCATGCGAAACATTCGTTACAGAAAAGGATCTTGCTGATAATAACATTTTAAATACAGTTCCCCTGTGTCCAAGTTGTGGAAGAACCACTGAATATGTGAGCGAGGAGTCATATTTTTTTAAATTGTCTGCCTATCAAGATAAACTTTTACAATTTTATCAGGAAAATCCAGACTTCATCACGCCACGAGAACGGATGGCTGAGGTGGTCGCATTTGTAACCTCAGGACTTAAAGATCTTTCGATTTCGCGCACAACAATAACCTGGGGGATACCTTTTCCTGGTGATACGCATCATGTTACCTATGTCTGGGCTGACGCATTAAATAATTATATTACCGGTGTGGGATATGCAACGCCAGGACAGGAAAAAGAATTTAATTTTTGGTGGCCAGCTGATTTACAAATACTTGGTAAGGACATTGTTCGATTTCATGCTATTTATTGGCCAGCATTTTTAATGGCGAGTAATCTCGCCTTGCCCAAAAAATTACTTGTGCACGGCTGGATAAAAGTTGGTGAACATAAAATGTCTAAATCCCGTGGAAACACGGTTGCCCCGCTAGAGCTTGCTGTTACATATGGTGTTGATCAAATACGGTATTATTTAGTCCGCCATCTTGCTATAACCCAAGATTCGCCATTTTCATACGATGAACTTGAACAACGTATTAATGCGGACCTTGCGCATGACCTTGGCAATCTTCTTAATCGCATGCTCACGTTGGCAATTAAAAATAATCTGGCGGATGTTGCCATACCTGCGCAATGGAGCGGTGCTTCGCAGGCATTGCATGAGGCTGAAAAAAATACTATTACTCGCTTTATCACAGAAATGGAACATGGGTATATGAATCGTGCTTATGGGATTGTCTGGGAATATATTCATGAGGTGAATAAATATTTTCATGTTCAGCAGCCGTGGAAGGTCATTAAAGATGATCAGGAAAAATTTGCAGAAATAATTTCTGCCACCTGCCATGCGTTGTATGGTATTGCGTATCTGTGCTGGCCATTAATGCCGAAAAAGATGGAAATATTACTTGATCAACTTGGAATAAAAATGGCAAGCGGTAGCGATATTTTTGCATTATTATTATCGACGCCGTGGACTAAGAAATTTAATTTAAAAAACAATGAGACAGTTTTATTTAAACAAATTGAACAAAAAAAAGAAATTACCATGACAGAAGAGATAAAATCAGTACAAAAACTATCTTCAGTGCACCAAACTATAGGTATCGAAGATTTGACAAAAATAGAGTTACGCGTCGGGACTATAGAAAATGTACAAATAGTTGAAAAATCGGACAAGCTTTATGCCCTTAAAGTTAATTTTGGGCCTTTTGGGATTCGTCAGATTCTGTCAGGTGTACGAAAATCGTTTAAGCCAGATGAGTTGTTGAACAAGCAGGCGCTCTTTGTTTGTAATCTTGCGCCAAGGATGATGATGGGCATGGAGTCGCAAGGGATGATGCTTGTCGCAAAAGAAGGCTCATCACTGGTTCTTATGAGTCCTGCAACTCATGTTACCAATGGTACGCAGTTATCATAGGTGTTATAAGCCTTTAACCTGAATAATGAAACATAATCATTATGGTCATGATCTCGCTGATCTCTAGTTGGCTCTTTCTGCCGACATTTTTGCGTTCACCAATCAAGTGTAATTCCGTTTCTTTTTCTAAAAACTTGCAAAATTCATCAGTTTGGTAAAAAATAGTTACTAACATCGCGCTTCTCCTTTTTTGTTATTGGGTTTAGTGCGATGTTAAATCACTTATTTTTATATTTCAAATTTCCGAACTGGCGTTAATTTACTTCTGCGATTACGCGATTTTAAGACAGAAACACTCAAGTTTCTAATCGATCCATCTGTTCCTTTTACCAATAATCAAGCTGAGCAAGACTTACGCATGATGAAGGTTAAACAGAAGGTTTCCGGCTGTTTCAGAACTCTCTCGGGGGCAAGGGAATTTTGTGTCATTCGCTCTTATATTTCCAGTCTCAGAAAACAAGGCTTTAATATTTTTCAGGGTTTAATGCGCGCTTCTCAAGGACCTATTTTTTCATTTTAATTTTAGGTTGCTTGGTAGTTACCTTTTATTTTGAATACTGACCCGGCTTTTAAATATCTTTCCTTTAAAAGGGATGGCTTGCCATCCGAAGCTCTTTCAGAGCGTAGGATGGTGCCGGGGGTCGGACTCGAACCGACACGGTGTCGCCACCGCGGGATTTTGAGTCCCGTGCGTCTGCCATTTCGCCACCCCGGCGATTAAGAAGATATGAATTATATTATATCATTCTCAAAAGATTTTAACAGAGCAAAAATTAAAAATTTTGTGGGATTTGAAGAAGAGGTAAATACATAGCAATAAGCAGAAACCCTATACTAGCGCCTAAAATAATTAAAAAGAATGGTTGTATCAAGATGGTTACTCTGTCTAAGTTCTTTAATGCACGAGCCCTAAAAACAGCGCTCAACTGCTCCAGAATAACACCCAATTCAGCAGTTTCGTGCGCTATAATAACACAATTTTCAATCTCCGGGATTGCAAGAAGCGGACTTTTATGTAGTGCAACTGCAAAGGGAATACCCTTTTGAACCTCATGTTGAACGGCAAGAAACTGTTTTCTAAGAACCCCATTATTAAAACTTTCTCCCACATACAAAAGAGCGTATGAAAGTTTTTGCCCAGAATGCAATAAAAGTGCGATTGAATGGAAATATTGCGAGCGCGCAAAATCACCATAGAGCCTTCCGATAAGTGGTCCGTTCAATAAAAAATAATCACAAAAAATTTTCCCCGGGACGGTCCGTTTAAGTGCATAAAAAAGTCCTATAATTAGACCAGTAAACAGCATAATCCCGGCGATATGGCCGACAGTTATCCACTCCCCACAAGCAATTAAAAAGCGCGTGCTCATCGGCAGGGGCGTTTTGAGCATATCGAAAATTCTTGTAAATTGAGGCAGCATATACAAAAGAAGAAATAGACTCACGATAACAAAAAAAATTGCAGTGACCAAGGGAACCGCCAAGACTGATCGCACTTTTGAATGAACCTGCGATATTTCATTTAATTGTCTTGCTCGCTCGCGACAAGCAACTGCCAAAAAACCAGACTGATCCCCTGCTTTCAATGCATGAATAGTCAATACATCAAAAAGGTCTGGGTGGGCTGATGCTACCTGCGAAAAAGGCCGGCCTTGGTCAACAAGCCGTACGCATGAAAGCAAAGCCTGGCGAATGTATTCTTTTTTAACTAACGAACTAATAATGGTCAACGCTTGAGAAAGACGTACCTGTGCGTGTAAAAGCTGACTTAATTCAATTAAAAGCGCTTGCCGTTCAGTAAACGAACATCGTCTTGTAAATCTATGCCTAATCTCGTGTCC
>JAJZMR010000004.1:0-425 GCA_021847535.1 bacterium | reverse complement strand
ATAACTGCTTGAGTTCAGAAAGATTTAAACAGACGCTATAGCCACTTTTTGGCCCCCCCTCTTTGTCATAACCAAACCACTTAAAATAGGGCATTTTGCACCTCTAGATTAAGCTGTCTTAAAATATCATTTTTTGAAGGGTAATTTTCAATCAAAATACGCTTAATACGTGACGTTTGACCTGCAAGTAATGTAATGGCAGACTTGGGCAGATTCAAGCCAGCTGCAAGCAATTCTATCACTTCTTTATTAGCCTTATTATCTTCAGGAGGGCTTGTTACATAACAACGTATATCATAGACGGGGTCAACTTTTATTACCCTTTTTCGCGCACGGGGAACAACTTTGATATCGAGTGTAACAGCCATATAGAAGAACCCTTGCATAAAATCTTAAAATCTTTATGCTTTGAATATACTCAATCC
>JAJZMR010000079.1 GCA_021847535.1 bacterium | reverse complement strand
CTGGAAAGCATTCAAACCGGGGCCCCAGACCATCCGCACGATGTCATGATGCAGTATGCTGAAAACGGCACATTTAAAGATGAATACACTTTTTGTATGTTTTGCAAATATTTTGACTCACATATGAAAAGAAAAATGATTATCAATTGTCAAACAAGTGTTCCTGCTCATTTTTTTAACAATTTTCTTGCATCAATAAATTGCTTAAAAGATTAACTTTTTCTCTATAAAAACTAAACTGTTGCGTTTTTAGCCACTAAAAATATAAACTCATATATAAGAAGATAAAAATAATACTTATTAAAAGGGGTTTATTATGGGGAAAAAATTAATACTGACGGTGACCGCACTAGCCTTGCTATCAGTCGATGTATTCTATCTGTATAGTCGTGGCGGAGGCGGATTTGGCGGTGGTCACAGCTTTGCTGGTCGCGGCCGAACTACAGGGCTGAGTAGTCGCAGACCAGGGGCTGCCCGCACAGGTGGTCGCGGCACTGGCAATAGAAACATCAATAGAAATAGAAATATTAATCGAAATTGGAATAATCGCGGTTGGAATCGTGGTGGCTATGGCTACTGGGGCGGCTACGGCGGATGGGGATGGGGCGCATTTGGGCTTGGACTCTATTTGCCACTTGAACTCGCAGCGCTCTATGGCATAAGCAATAATGGCTCAGGAGGCGATTCAACCGTTATCAATAATTATAACTTCCCAGAAGAAGGTTCGACCTATTCAGCAGAAACATCTGAACGCTATCAAGAGCAAGAAGGTATGGAGGTACCACGCGTTCCACAAAACGCTGTCTATATCTCCCCAGAAATGATGAAAGATCCAAGGGTAAAACAAGCTTTAGCGGCTATGAAACAAAAAAATATGCCTGTAAGCGCCGAATCAGAGATCGCACAAGAAGCTGAGGACTAAGGCACTGTATGAAAAAAGTAATTGTTATAATCAGCTGCATGGTTATGGCCATGCAGCTGAGCGCAGAACATTCATGGGCATCATGCGACAAGCCACGCGCACGGAGTACCGAAAAATCTTTCAAAACAACCTTTGACCCTGAATGGGAACGGTGGGACGAAAGATGCGGCTGCGACGATGACAGCTCAGAACTGGTAAATGATGTATAGCCCTGAGAACTTTATATCCCCATTTCTTTGAAAAATGATTCGCTTTGAGGGTCACGTCCCAAAAAGTCACGCAGAAGGTCTCCTGGGTGCTTACTGCCGCCCTTGCCTATTACCACATCACGGTAGCGTGCACCTATAGCGCTCGACATGCCATGCGATTTAATATAATGGAAAAGATCAAGGGCAAAGACCTTTGACCAAAGATAACCATAATATTGAGCACCATAACCCATTAAATGTCCAAATGAAGCGATAAAATTTTCTTCCGGACAATATTCTTGATCTGGCATCAGCCGTTCAAATAAAAGTTGGTACTCATGTTTAATATTATCGTCTATTTTTTCATTAAAACAAGCAAGCGAAAGATAGGCCAGTACAAGTTGGCGCCGAATAAAAAAACCCGTATCAATATTTTTTATCTTAATAATCGCATCGATCATTTCGTCATGTAGCTTAAGTCCTGACTGATAATGGCCACTTACGCGCTTAAGAATCTCCGGCTGCCATAACCATTCTTCCAACATTTGTGAGGGCAATTCAACAAAATCTCGCTTGGTTTTTGTACCAGAAAAAGCATTCAATTGCGTAGCACCACACAATGCGTGAACGGCATGGCCAAATTCATGAAAAAAAGTATTTACATCATTGCGCAACAAAAGCGCAGGTTTTTCTGCCGTTGCATGAGGAAAATTAGCAATAACCAACGAAACGGCAGGAACTACTTGGTCACCGTGCATATTAATCAAGCCATGGATAATACTGCCGTGACAAGCATGGGTATATTTATTATCACGCGGATGTAAATCTAAAAAGAGGTAACCGAGTAACTCGCCCTCTTGCGTCGTCTTGATCAGCTTCACATCTTTATGCCAAAGCTTATGCGCATGATCAAGTTGGTCTATCGTCACCTGTTCGAAGGTTAATCCAAGGAATTCTTCATATAACTCAAGTAAAAGATCGATTGTTCGTTCAAGAGGGAAATATTCTGCTATCACGCGCTCATCAATAGCAGCATGATTTTTTTTATATTGATGCATGACGTAACGCACATCCCATGATTTTAATTTGCCCTCATCGCTCAAAATTACCCCGACAGGCAAATTACTTGTCAATTGCACAAATTCCTGCTGCGCCTTTTTTTCAGAGCGCTTTTCAAGCTCATGTAAAAAATGCTCAACACGCTCAGGAGATTCAGCCATGCTACCATCGATATTTAAAGCCGTATAGGACGGATATCCTAAAATTTGCGCAATTTGATGACGCAACTTAATGACCTGACTAAGAATTTGATTGTTTTGTGGATATGCGCGGTTTTGAAATTCCTTCCAAAGCGCTTTACGCGTCGATTCAACACTGCAATTTTGTAATACTAAATCAACTGTTGGGTAATCAGTCTTTAAAATATATTTTCCCGATTGCGCATCAAAATAAGGTGCGATTTCTTGCACTGTTAAACCCTCAAGCTCATCAGCCGTTACGGCAATAGAACGAACATCATGCGCAATATTTGCTTCAAATGCAAGCGTCAATTCAGCGAGCTCTTTTTGCATTTTTTTCAGCACTTCCTGCTCCTGCTCATCAAGCTCAAACCCTGAACGCTTAAAGTCTTTAATCGATTCGTCTAGGTAAAACTCTTGCTCAGGTGAAAGAAGCTCCTTTTTGCGATTTTCGTACACATACTCTTTGAAAGCATAGTAGACCTGCTTATTCAAAGACAATTTATCAACAATAAAACTATGTAACTCAAGTTGCAAACTTTGCGCAGTTGTCCGTAACGACGCTTCAGGATAAACCATCTGACAGAGCTCGAAAAGAGACATGACTTTTTCAGCATCGCTTGCCAGGGTGTCAAGGGCTCGAGCAGTATTATCAAATGTCCGGTCAGACGCAGGAATTGCAATTAAAGCGGCAAGTTTCGTATCGATTTCTTTTTTAAGTCGAGTTACCAAATCTTGCATGGCCCGCTGACTACGGGGAAATAAAGCCAAAGCATCATCGGGTGTTACAATGGCATCGAGCACAGTTTTATCGTTATCATCTTCTATCTGCATGTTCATAAGTTTTCCTTGAATATGGTAAATATACCAAATAACGGGCAAAAGTCCCACTATAAAAATTATATTTTTTAATTTTTTTTGCATCCTACAGTATCTCCATCGCTTTTTTTGCGTATGTTTCAAAAAGTATCCTGTACCAATTTTTTAAGCTGCATCCACCGCTCACGCAAAGCGATTGCCTCTTCGAATTTAAATTGTTCTGCACATTTTTGCATATCGATTTCAATGCGCATAATCTCTTGGCGAATATCTGACTCAGAAAGCTTTTCCTGTTGCGCTGCTCCCTTTTTATTCTTCGCTGTACGTGCCTCAATGATCGCCTTTTGAATGGGTGATATACTTTTAGTAACTTCACGCTGCACAGTCAATGGTGTTATTCCATGCTTTACATTATAAGCCTGCTGTAAAAATCTTCGCCTTGCCGTTTCATCAAGAGCTCCTTGCATAGATTTTGTTATTTTATCAGCATACAAAATAACTTTTGATTCACTGTTGCGCGCGGCACGACCAATTGTTTGGATAAGTGAGCGTTTGTCGCGCAAAAAGCTTTCAACATCTGCATCCATAATCGCTACAAGAGCAACCTCAGGTAAATCAAGGCCCTCGCGCAACAAATTAACTCCTACTAAACAATCAAAAATACCTTGGCGAAGCTTATGCAAAAGCTCGGTACGTTCTGGTGTTTTTATATCCGAATGAAGATAACAAACTTTGATATGCTGTTCTTCAAGGTAGTGTGCAAACTCTTCGGCCAATTTTTTGGTCAATACCGTAATAAGAGTTCGAAACCCCTTATCACGCGTCTGCTTAACCTCTTTAATCAGATCGGCTATTTGACCCTCTCGTTTATGCACCTCAACGGTTGGATCTACTAATCCTGTAGGCCGGATAAGCTGTTCAACAATGGAATCGCTCTTTTCCATTTCATACTCGCCCGGTGTTGCTGAAACAAAAACAACATCATTAAAATATTTTTCTATCTCAGGAAACTGTAATGGCCTATTATCATACGCCGATGGTAACCTGAATCCATACTCAATCAAAGACGATTTGCGCGCACGATCACCAGCATACATACCCCGTAACTGGGGCAAAGCAATATGAGACTCATCGATCATCAATAAAAAATCTGAAAAAAGATCGAAGAGACGAAAAGGTGCCTGCCCGGCCTTTCTACCATCAAAATGAACTGAATAATTTTCTATGCCCGGACAGAAACCACGCTCCTTGAGCAATTCTATATCATGAGTTACACGGGCTTTCAACCGTTCTTTGTATAAAGGGTTTTGTAATTTTGGAAGATACGCATCAAGCTCTGCCCTTATACTAGCAATCGCAGCATCCTTTTTTTCTTGCGTGGTAACAAAATATTTTGCGGGGAATATCAGCGTATTATCCAGATCACCGACAACACGATTTTCATGCTTTGCCACCCAAGAAAGCCGTTCAATTGAGTTACCAAAAAGTTCAATGCGCAACTTCTCTTTTTGGTAGGGAAGATTCACTTCAATCACCTCACCCTGTACCTGAAACGTACCGGGACTTTTTTCAACATCATGCCTAACGCCA
>JAJZMR010000003.1 GCA_021847535.1 bacterium | reverse complement strand
AGTCTCACGGACCTTATGGAGTTTTTCCAAATCACGACGCAATTTAAGCATTAAATGCTCAAGGTGCTGTGTTTCTTTTTCTTTTTGCGTCTCGCCAGGGCCACGTGTCCCTATACGGCCGCCTTGTTGAGACATGTAAAGCCCCCGTCCACTCAAGCGAGATTTTTGGTGCTGGAGCATAGCTAGTGCAACCTGCGTTTTTCCCTCAGCTGATTGCGCTCCTTTTTCAAATATTTCTAAAATAAGGTCGGTTCGATCGAATACACGACATTGCAGTAATCGGCTTAGGTTACGCTCCTGCTGTGGCGAAAGAGGATCAGAAAAAATTACTTCTTCAATGCCCTCTTTGTGCGCATAAGCGATGACGTCTGCGAGCTTCCCCTGAGTTAAAAAATTTGCTGCATCGATGGCGCGCAACTTGATTGTCATGAAATGATCTGGGGTGACGCCATTTGATTCTGCCAAGTTTTTAAATTCTTGGTAATACGATTCTATGTCAGAAATGGAATTAAATGGCGAATGGATTCCTATTAATAATGTTTTTGGTTGTTCAACTGGTATGATCGATGCTGTTTTTTTCATGACCGTTTACTCATTTTCAGGTTATCATAATAATGGTATATTGGTATGAGTTTAGCGTTCATACACTATTTCTACAAGTTTAGTACTTTTGAGGTTTTTTTATGTTTGGCTCTTTAACTGAAAAGTTTTCTGCGCTTTTTTTACGATTTAATGGCGGCGTACTTACACAAAAAGCCATTGATGCAGCGATGGATACAGTAAAAACAACATTGCTTGAGGCAGATGTTCCTTATGAGGTTATAGAAAGTTTTATTCAAAAGATTCAATTCGATCTTGTGAACAAAAAAATTACCGCCTCTTTAAAGCCTGCAGAGCTTGTAATGAAGGTCGTGCATGAGAGAATAACGGAACTTTTAGGCGGCAAACAGAGCGCAAAAAATTTCTTCTTTCAAATACCGAGCATCATCCTTATGGCAGGATTACAAGGCTCTGGTAAGACAACTACCCTTGCTAAACTTGCCTTTCTTATAAAAAATGACGCCGCAAAGCGACATAAAGCGCGTAAAGTACTTGTCTGTTCAGTCGATTATTACCGGCCAGCCGCACGTGAACAACTTGCCATTCTTGCAAAACAAATCGGTGTTGATGTGTATGTTGCTCGAGCCGACAACCCTGTGGCTGCAGCCGTAGAGGCTGTGCAATATGCGCAATCAAATCATTATGAGCACTGTTTCATCGATACAGCTGGGCGACTTCACGTTGAAACGCAGCTTTTAAGCGAGTTGCATGATATTGTTAAATCTATTAAGCCGACTTATACCTTTTTGGTCCTAGATGCTATGATAGGCCAGGAATCTCTTCGCGTTGCGCAGGCATTTGAGCCGATTATTAATGCAACGGGTATTATTGTGACCAAAATGGATAGTGAAAGTCGCGCAGGAGCAGCGTTTGCCTGTTATTCTATGGTTAAAAAACCAGTGATATTTATGGGCACGGGCGAAAAAATAGATGACCTTGAGTATTTCAACCCAGAGCGAATGGCAAATAGAATTATAGGGTTGGGCGATATGCATACGCTTATTGAAAAGGCGGAGCAAAAAATTAAATTATCTGAGCAGCAAGATTTGCAAAAGGCATTTTTGAAAAATAAACTTACGTTGCAAGATTTTTCAAAGCAACTTGATATGATGGGTTCTTTGGGTGGTATTTCTTCTTTAATGAAGTATTTTCCTGGAATCCCAGGAATGAAAATTGATGCTGAGCAGCTAGAAAAGGGTGAAAAAGAAATCAAAAAATTTAGGGCGATTATTAGTTCAATGACCATAAAAGAGCAGATCGGGCGCTCTCCTATCTCTGAATCGCGAAGAAAGCGTATCGCCCGGGGCTCTGGTACATTGCCCCAGGATGTAGTATTATTATTAGAAAGATTTGAACAAAGTCAGCAATTTGTTAAAATCTTAAAGAGAAGACCTCATTTTTAAAGGGGTGTAATTATAGTGAAAGGTTATATATGGCAGTTAAAATTAGACTTTCTCGTATTGGAAAGAAAAATGCTCCTTTTTATCGTATAGTAGCGATAGATGAGCGTAAAAAACGTGATGGCGCTTCGCTTGAAATTTTGGGGACCTATAATCCTCGCTCAGGAGAGCTTATTCAGTTTCATCAAGAGCGCATCCAGCATTGGATAGGGCTTGGGGCTATTGAAACAGATGCAGTAAAAAAATTGCAAAAAGTTTACAAAAAAAATAAATCGCAAGCTTCTCAGGTTGTCGCTGCTTAATAGCGAGCATTTTTAATTGTTAATGCCTGCTCTTAACTCCTATACAAGGTCTAAAGATATTTTATGATACGTTTTTTTATTGAGTCTGTTGTTAAAGGGCTTGTTGATAATCCCTCGGTTGTAATAGTACAAGAGATACCCGTTGAAGGCGGTTCGATGTATGTTGTTCAGGTAAAGGTTGCCGGCACTGATATTGCGCGCGTTATCGGTAGTGAGGGCAGGGTTTTTCGCGCATTGCGAACGGCATCCCATCTTTTAGCGCCAGGATATCTTAAAGAAATTGTTGTTGATGTCGTTTGATTCCATGAATATTTCAGTCATTACGCTTTTTCCGGAGCTTTATAAGCCATTTTTTTCGACGAGTTTAGTAGAGCGAGCTCAAAGCTCCGGAGCAATAGACCCTCATGTCTATGATCTTTTTTCTTACTCTGCCGCTAAAAAGCGTATCGATGGTCCAACGTTTGGCCATGGAGCTGGAATGGTTATTAAGCCTGAAATCGTAGAAAAAGCAGTTACTGATGTTGAATACACAAGAGGTGCTGCTTACAAAATTTTCTTTTCTCCTCGGGGCAAAAAACTGAATCAGGTCTTATTACGGTCTTTTTATGAGAGAGTGTGCGCTGACCAAAAAAAGCATATTATGCTTCTGCCGGCCCGTTATGAAGGTATGGATGCGCGCATTGAGGATGAGTATGCAGATGAAATTTTTTCGGTGGGTGATTTTGTGGTCATGGGTGGCGATGTTCCAGCAATGCTCTTTTTAGAGGCATTTTTGCGTTTTATCCCTGGTATAGTTGGGAAAGCTGAATCTGTTGAGCGGGATTCTTTTACGGGCCCATTTGTGGATTATCCTGAATATACAGCTCCTGTAGAATGGCGAGGGCACATGGTTCCCGAAGTTTTAAGATCGGGCAATCATAAAGCAATGGAAGATTGGCGTTTGCATGAAGCGGCCCGTGAATCGGTAGTAAGCCATTTTGATTGGGTCAGATCTTACCCTTTATTAACAGTAGATCAACAGACCCATATCGAAAAGACAATTCCGCCACACTATGTAGTTCTTATGCATACTGATGTTTTAGTCAGTGAGGATAAAATAACTACCAAGATTGGGACGACATCCGTGACATCGCTTGATATTCATGATATAGCACGTTCTGCCTTAACGTATGGATTGAAAAAATACTTTATTGTGACGCCGCTTATTGATCAGCAGGTTATTGTTCAAACCCTTTTAGGGTTTTGGCAGCATGGCCCTGGAATTGCATATAATAATCATCGTCACGAAGCCGTAAATAATGTTATATTAAAATCTGACTTGACCTCCGTTATTGAATACATTACCCAATGTGAAGGTAGAGAGCCTGTTTTAATCGCAACTGGTGCAAAATCAGATGCGCACCCTGGATTAATCACTTTTAATGATCAGGAAAAGGTATGGAAGACTATGCAGCCAGTTCTTATTGTCTTGGGAACAGGTAAGGGCCTATCCACTGAGCTTATAGGGCAGTGTGCCTATCGATTTATTCCGCTAGAGGGTTTTTCCACATTCAATCATCTGTCAGTGCGGTCAGCCGCTGCTGTGCTATTTGATAAATGGCTCGGTAAAAATCCTCGTGCAACAAAGAATATGACAGCATAAACTTTTTTTAGTATAGTAATAAAGTAAAAAGTTACCATTAAGGATTATTATGAAAGCATCAAAATATACTAGAGAGACAATAAAAGAAATTGGCCAGTATGATCGTGGTTTTCCAAAATTTCAAGTAGGTGACTGTATATCAGTTGCTCTTAAGGTTAAAGAGGGAGATAAAACGCGTCTTCAAATGTTTGAAGGTGATGTTATTGCCATGCATACTAGTGGTGTTTCTTCAACATTTACTATTCGTCGTATCGGTGCTAACGGGGTTGCGATAGAGCGCATTTTGCCTTTCTATTCTCCTGCTATCGATTCAATTAAGTACCTTCACCAAGGCAATGTACGCCGTTCGAAGCTTTATTACATGAGAACCCGTATAGGTAAGGCGGCTCGCGTTAAAGAAAAGGTTCTTACTAAAGAACAAAAAAATGCTCAAAAAGCGGCTATTGCTGAATAGTTTTGTGGTGCTTTGTTGCATCATATTACCTGCATGTTACAAAAAAAATCACAAAAGTCCTGCTCCTTATTCCTATAATGAGCAACCGCAGCTTCTTTTTGAAGCACACCTTACGGACATCCCATTGCCAGTTCAGGCAGATGTTCGTGTATTGCACGGGTCAACCGCGGAAAATACGGGCCTAACTTTTGTGAGCTGTTTTGAGCTTGTGGATATTATTCGGTTTTATCAGCTTGAAATGGAGCGGTTAGGATGGCAAGAGCTGCATCTTTTTAATCTTTCTCCCGAGGTTTTACTTGTTTTTGAAAAACCACAAAAATTTTGTACCGTTTCTATTCGGCCCGATAATCGAGTTGTGTTATTTTTTGGTACCAGATCTTAAAAGAAGCCCTCAGTATTGAGGGCTTCTTCATGCTGTTACTGTTTTTTGCGATCATTGTCCTTTTTCGTGTTCGATGGCTGTGCGGATGAACAGGCGAGCTCATCTTTAAGGTCGGTGATCTCGTTTTTTAATTTTTTATTGAGACGTTTGAGTTTATTATTTTCCTCTTCAAGTTCCTCAATCTGGACTTCTAAATCTTTTACCTTG
>JAJZMR010000013.1 GCA_021847535.1 bacterium | reverse complement strand
CAGGCTACTGCGGAAGTCCTGTGCTTACTCAATCGCCCAACTCGAAATGAAAAAATCAGGTTATAAAACGCCGGAAGATGCACTGAGAGCGCTCAAGACAAAGAAATTGGATTTTTTGATCAAGCGATTCGATCGCCTAGATCAGTCTATTGATACTGCTTATGCGTAAGTCCTGTATTAAGACCCAATCGTCTTTCTAACTCAACAATCCTCGCTTCAAGCTTAACAATATATGCTTTCAGCGCGGCATTTTCGATCTCTAATTCTCTGATTCTTTTATCTTTTGCGTCTTCCATGCATGTTAGTATCCACTAATTATATTTTTTTTGAAGCACAAATTCGAGGTTGCTTGGTAGTTACCTTTAATTTTTATATCTTTATGTCTTTTTGCCGACCGGCTTATCTTTGGGTGCGCTCTTTTCCCCGTTCTTATTAAAAATCGGTTGCGCTACAGCTGTAGGGGTGACGATTTTTTCAGAGACTATCACAGATGCACTTGGTGACGCTGCCACCTCAACCGATGATGGTATCAGTGGTATCAGTACGCGCACGCGTTTGGATGCGCCGCCGCCCTCCTTAAGTACATCTATAAGAAGATCTTGATGATCTTTTGCCTGTCCTTTAATTTCATATAATCCATACAAAAGCAAGTCTGCGTACGACCGTCCAATCGCGGTACCAGTTTTTTTAATATCATCCACAATTGCTTGCACTCTCTCGTGCAAAAATTTTTTAAAATCTTGAGAATAATACGACTTATCTATGTAGCCAGGAAAATTAAGTAATGCAAGGTAATATAAAGCGATATCAAGCTTTAAAAGCTCTAAGCAATAGGGTATATCGTTAATGGGCGTATCATTAACATCATGCAATAGCTGTTCTATAAAAATGATAAAATCATGAAGGTCCTGCCGATCTTGAAATGCAGCATTATTTTTTTGAAGCTCAGTGAGAAAATCGGTAAAAAAAGAACTTTGCGCCTTTAAGGTAAAATTATCAACTATAAACTTAGGCGATTTTTTATTCCGTTCATATCGATATAATTTGAACCGGCAATCTTTACGCATGATAAAAGATCGAAATAAAGCAGAATTAATTTTTATAAAAGCAGCAACACTAAAATAATCATATTCGGCGCTATCTTGTTTTTTACAAGCTATCAGAAACAAATCTTTCTTATCACGCTCTGCACGTTCTGCAAGTAGCCGGTAACTTTTCGTAAATTTGAAACCAACTAATGGCTTATCCGGTGGAGTCGCACCAGCTATAATACCGAAAAAAATATTTAATAAAATTACTAAAACAACTCTTTTCATAAGGGACCCTGCCGCAATCATAATTATTCTAAGATTATTGCAGTGACTCCTTTATTATCAATAAATGTTGAAATATCTCAGTTAAAGAGCTGACAAAACGCAAGTCGACCATTAACCACTTCCCTTGCACAACCTCATAAATAAAAAAATAGGTCCAGAATAACTTCTGAACCTATTTTTACATAATATTATAAGAAAATCCTAGATAACCAAGGCGTCTTCTTTGGCGATCTGAGCTTGGTGTGGATGCTCAGCAGATGCATATACTTTTAATTTTTTAATGAGGGCGTCTGCGAGCTTGTTTTTAGGAAGCATGCCCTTAACGGCTTTTTTGATGATTTCTTCTGGCTTACGCTGTAAAAGCTCCTGAGCAGTAAGAGACTTAAGCCCGCCCATATAACCCGTATACCATTCATAGGTCTTATCGCGCAATTTATTACCTGTAAAGACAACCTTATGAGCATTAATCACCACGACATAATCACCCGCATCTGCATGTGGGGTAAATTTTGCCGTATCTTTGCCACGTAAAATATCAGCAATCTCGGTTGCAAGCCTACCAACTACTTTTCCTTGCGCATCAATAACGCGCCATTTTGGGGTATGTTTTTCGTTGCGAAGAAAAAATGTTTTATTCATATCCATAATTAAGTACCTTAAGAAGACGTAGCTGCCTGTGCACCTTACGCATATTTTAGTGCCTTTAATGCACTTTTTTTGTTATACTGCTTAAAAACTACAGGGGTACTATTAACTTTAGTAAAAAAGCACTCATTGGTCAAATTTAAAACAAGGATTTTTATGGAATATAGCTGGTTAACACTTCTGCCCCCTGTTATTGTGATCATAGTGACTATCATCACGCGAAATGTTCTTATTTCCCTTGTTAGCGGTATCGTCAGTGCCAGTCTTATTGCATCAAACGGTAATTTTTTAGCAACTATGAGACTCGCGGGCGAACGCATATTAAGCGAAATCAATGCAGATCATCTTTACACTTTTGGATTTTTAGTGCTTTTGGGCGTTTTAATACAGCTGATGAACCATTCTGGAGGCATCCGTGCTTATACACATCTCTTACTTAAATTTATTAAAACGCCTGTTGCGGCACAACAAACTTCATTAATGCTTTCATCAGGGCTTTTTATTGATGATTATGTCAATAACCTTACCGTTGGTGCCATCATGCGACCTGTAACTGATCATTTTAATATTGCTCGAGCAAAACTTGCCTTTCTTTTAGATTCCATGAGCGGGCCGATGTGTATGCTTATTCCAGCAAGTAGCTGGGTTGCCTTCATTCTGGGACAAATGCAATCGGCGGGAATCAGCCAAAGAGAATCCCCGGAGATACTTATTAAACAAGATCCCTTGATGGTTTATATTAAAAGCATCCCCTTTCTTTTGTATCCCCTTTTAATAGTTTTTTCTGCGTGGTTCATCGTGTCCGCACGTCTTTCCTTCGGCCGCATGGCACTTTTTGAAAAACAAGCCCTAGGTGGTGATCTTTATGGCGGCAAAGTCCCTTTGTATAAAACAGCAGTTTCGACTAAACAATTTAATGGTTCGCTCATCGACTTTATCGTTCCCATAACGACCTTTTTGGTGAGTCTTGTCGCAGCCATCGGCTATTCAGGTGGAAGTATTCTTTTGGGCGGTACGGCATCGTGCATGCAAACATTGCAAGCAGCAAATCCTTTTTGGGCGTTATGGATAGCGAGTTTAATCGCTGTCGTTACCGCTATCGGTTTGTTTATCTATAAAAATTATAGCGATTGGCACTATGTTGCCAGCGCATTTTTTGACGGATTTATGCTTATGAAAAATTCCCTTCTTGTTCTTTTACTTGCCTGGACATTGAGCTCCTTATTAAAAAATGATTTACAGACCGGCTCTTATCTTGCATCGCTTTTACCTGCACATGCATCAGCCGCCTATTTGCCTTTGGTACTTTTTATTTTTTGTCTTGTTATATCAGCATCTACCGGATCAGTCTGGGGAACGATCGCGCTTATGCTCCCAATCACCATCCCTCTTTATTATCAGATTGCTCCTGTAAATAGTGTTGACATATGGCACCTCTACCCAATTCTTGGCGCACTCTTTTCTGGAGCAGTTGCAGGAAGTCACTTTTCACCCATAACCGACGGGATGGTGATGACCTCTTTTTCAGCAGGCTGCTATCATCTTGATCATGTACGAACTCAAATGGGTTATGCAGTTTACGCACTGATTGGTTCATGCGTTGGATATGCCCTGCTTGGCTTTATGCCTATAAAGATCGAATACGCTCCTACTGTACTAATAATCATAACCAGTAGTTTCTTAACGACCATAACGCTTTTATCTGCACGCGCCTGGTATACCAAACAATAATCATTGCTCATAGTTTTTCATATCGAGTATAGTTAAGACTATAGAGGTAGGGACGATATGATAAGAATTATCTTTGGGTAACATATATGAATAAATTTTTATTTTTTTTTCTGGCGCTCGCTCTAGATAGCGCCGTGTATGCAAGTCAGGCACCTTTAACTCTTGACTCTCTGGCAGAAAAACAAAGTATCGATAATCTGAAAGATTTTTTTTTGAACAATACTATACCAGATCAAGACCCCAGCTCTTGGATTAGCGAGCAAAAAGCCATTTTTAAAAATTCAGATAAAAATGAGATTAAAAGATTAGCAACTGAAATATTTGAGCCACTCGAAAAAGGCGAGCTTCATAAAATCAATCCAATCTGCGTCATTCCAACCTTTATTGCAGCAATTAAAAGGTATCATCCAGATTTTAGTGTATCATATCTTCACCAACTAAAAATGATTGCAACTGGAACCACATGGTATTTTTCTCAGCAAAATCAAAATAAATAAAGGAGAAAAATGATTAAAAAAATCGCTACATCCTGGGCCCGACTATTAATCCTGGTACTTTTTTGTACACCTATTATCTTCAGCAAGCAACGAACAGTCAAAAAGGAAACGACTACAACAGTCTCAACGCAATTAACTGCCCAATCAGCGGAAAATGCTATCATCAACGAAATTAAAGCGCTTTTACAAAGCGGCAAAACTCCACAATTATCCTTTAAAGACTGGTGCACTGCAAAAGTTCCGACCCTGATGCAATCACAAAAACCAGACGTGAAAAAACTTGCTGCTACACTCACAGATCTTCAAAAGGGGAATCTTCAAAATATAAGCGCATTTAAAGTACTTCCAACTTTCGAAAAAGCCGTTCAGGCACATGATCCTGCGTTTAAAATAAAAATGCTCACAAAGCCCGTTATCATCGCCAAAGGAACCTACTGGTACTTTAAAAGATCAACGACTTAAATAGATTTCTTACTCCACGCAAAATAAGAAAATATTGCTTTTTTTGAAGCAAATCGCTATTTTTGACATGCAATTTATCTACATATAGTCTTTATATAGTCTTTAAACCAATTAAATCATTCTTCAAACAAAATATTCGAAGGGATACTATGAATATAAAATACTTTATGATTATTATATCAGCATGCGTAGGTACGCACGCATACGCCAACCAAACTCTGCAAACAAGCGCTCCAGAGATACCTATCTGGATGACTAATGGCATACAAAATATCAAAATAAAAGCAGCAACGCCCGCCGGAAAACTCGCAACAGGGCTTGTTATGCTGTACCTTGCACCGCTCATTGTTAAAACAGGATTGTCTTTGA
>JAJZMR010000010.1 GCA_021847535.1 bacterium | reverse complement strand
CAGCCACTCAAGACGTGCGATCTCAGCTGTATCACTAATGCGTCGAGGAACAGGAATGATGCGCGTATAACCGCCTGGGCGCTGTTTAAAACGCGGCGCTATTTCTAAAAAAAGTTTAACAAGAGCAGCATCTTTATAGGGAAGTAATGCTTGTGCACGACGACGTGTGTTAAAATCATTCCCATTACGCGCAAGAGTGACTAATTTTTCTGCAAAGCGCCTTACTTCTTTGATACGGGCAACAGTCGAAACCAAATGGCCCTTTTCAATCAACATGATTGCCTGATTACGCATCAAAGATCGTTTATGCTGTGGATTTAAATTTAATTTTTTTCTACCATTTTGATGATTCATGGCTATTCCTTATCGATCAACTTTCTTAATTCAGCTTCTTTTATATTCATACCAAAAGAAAGTCCAAATGATTTCATACCCTCTATGACTTCTTCATGCGATTTACGACCAAAGTTTTTAATTTTCAAAACTTCATCCGGAGTCAAATTAACAAGATCTATTATTCTTTTAATGCCGGCATTAATAAGACAATTATGTGCACGAACAGAAAATTCCAAAGCATTAATCGGCTTTAAAAGAAAATCGACTGGAATACCTTTATAATGAATATTCTGGGATTCAGTTTTCAATTCTGCACGATCCACTTCTACTGCAGGACGCGAAATATCGTTAAAAGGAATCTCTGGGGCAGAAAGAAAATGCTCTAATTGCGAACGTAAAACTGAAACAGCATATCGCAAAACTTCAAGTGGCGATTCTGTACCATCTGTGACAATCTGCAATAGGAGTTTATCATAATCAATAGAGGTTCCTACACGCGTTTTTTCAACATCATAACTTACCTTACGCACAGGTGAAAACATTGCATCAATGTAAATTTTATTGTCCGGTTGAAGTGCTTTGCCTAATGGCCATTGCGCAGGTTGATACCCCCGTCCAGATTCAACAAAAAAAGTTATATCTAAAAGCCCCTCATGCGCAACATGAGCAATAACATGCTCTTTATTGATAAGCTCCAAGTGATCATCAGCCTGAATATCAGCCACGCGAGCAACTGCCTCACCTGACACAAGTAACTTCATAGTTCCAGGCTTACCAGTTTTATTTTTGATAATAATTTCTTTGCAATTTAAAACTATTTGAACAACATCTTCAATCACTCCAGAAACTGAAGAAAATTCGTTATTTACACCTTTAATAATAACAGATGTAACAGCAGATCCCTCGATAGCACCCAACAAAGTACGCCGTACTGCGTTTCCTACAGTTGCACCAAAGCCTGGCTCAAGCGGTTCAACGATTAATTGACCAAACGTTGAAGACAAGGTCTGCTTATTCCACGCAAGCTGCGGAATAGTAAGTGATTGATATTCTCTTTTTTGCATGTATACCCCTCTATATCTTTATTTAACCTATTACTTGGAGTACAACTCAACGATGAGATACTCTTCAATAGGAACTTGAATATCTGCACGAACAGGCATACGCAAAACATTTCCTGAACGAGCTTTTTTATCTAGCTCCAACCAATCGGGAACTTTTACCCCCGAGTTAAGCCGCTTATCAACAACGGTTTCCATAAAAACCGTATGTTTTTCAAGCGCAGGAGAAAGAGAAACCACATCATTAATTTCTACAAAATATGAAGGAGAATAAACTCTTTTTCCATTAACAAAAACATGGCCATGTACAACAATCTGACGAGCTTGAGCACGTGTTGTTGTAAGCTTCAAACGAAACACAACATTATCCAGACGTCTTTCAAGAAGACTCAATAGCAATTGGCCTGGAGCCTCTTTACTTGAAGTAGCAATGGCGTAAAATTTTCTAAATTGACGCTCACGCATACCATACATTTGCTTAACTTTTTGTTTTTCATCAAGCTGCTTACCATATTCGGTAGTTTTTCTACCTTTTTTCACTACATTTTCAGAAGAATTTTTTTGTCCTCTTTCTGATTTTGCCTGTGATGATCTTTTTTCCATAAAAATACTTAAACTTTCATTTCTAAACAATTGCTATACACGTCGCTTTTTAGGTCTGCGACATCCGTTATGAGGCAGCGGAGTGACATCTCGCAACACGGAAATATTAAATCCAGACGACTGCAAAGCACGAACAACAGAATCTCTTCCTGATCCCGGACCTTGAAGGTTAATTTCAAGCTGCCTAATTCCCAAGCCGCTCATTTCTTTGGCAAGCGTTGATCCTATTTGTGATGCTACAAAAGGAGTCCCTTTGCGCGCACCTTTATATCCTAATTTACCAGAACTTGATCGCAATAAAACGTCTCCTTCAATCGTCGTTATGGTAACAAGAGTATTATTAAAGGATGATTTTACATGCACAACTGCAGAATCGACAACTCGTTTATTTTTTTTAGTTTTTTTCTTATAAGTCATATGATACCTATGTTACTTATTTCTTAGTAACTTTACGTTTGAGAGCAACAATCGAACTTGCCTTACGAGGCCCCTTGCGAGTACGCGCGTTAGTTTTTGTTCTTTGACCACGCACCGGAAGAGATCGTTTATGGCGCGATCCTCTATATGAACCGATATCCTGAAGTCTCTTGATATGAGCCTTAATGTCCTTACGCAAATCACCTTCAATAAGATAGTTACTCGTAACCTCTTTCTGAAGAGATGCAACTTCCTGATCCGTTAAATCTTTGATACGCGTATCAAAATTAATGTGTAATTTGTTTAAAATATCTCGCGAACGCTTTAAACCAATGCCATACAAATAAGTAAGCCCGTATTCAACTCGTTTTTCACGAGGTAAATTTACACCTTCTATTCTAGCCATAAATCCCTTCTAACCTTGACGCTGTTTGTGTCGAGGATTTTTTTTACAAATAACGCGAACTACGCCATCACGACGAATAGTTCTGCAATCACGACAAATTGCACTTACCGATGTCCGTACTTTCATAGAAAACCTCTATATGAATCTGCAATAATAAACTATTATGCCTTATATCTTAAAACAATTCTACCCCGCGTGAGATCATAGGGTGAAAGTTCCATTGAAACTTTATCTCCTGGCAACATCCGTATGCCATTCATACGCATTCTTCCTGAAGCGTGTCCTATAACCATATGACCGCCCTCAACCTCAACACGAAACATATCGTTGGGTAATGTTTCGCGAACAATGCCATCTATAACTATAATATCATCTTTTTGTTTTTTTTTCATCATGAATTTAACTCTTATAACCTAGTAGTAATTTCAGGCCCCTGAGCTGTTACAATAACCGTATCTTCAACATGAGCCGCTAACGATCCATCTGCAGTCCGAGCAGTCCATTTATCTTTATCCATCTTTACAGCATAGCCCCGCAAGGTGATCATTGGCTCTATAGCAAACGCCATGCCGACCTCTATAACAGGCCCCTTGCCCGGAAATCCATAGTTAAGAATTTCTGGATCCTCATGCATCCTTTTGCCTATTCCATGCCCAGCAAAATCTCTGACAACGCCAAAACCTTGCGATTCAACATGTGACTGAATTGCATGCGAAATATCCGAAATACGATTACCTACACAAGCTTGCGCTATCCCTTTTTCCAATGCCTCGTATGCCGTTTCAACAAGGTGAATCGTCTCTTTGCAAGAAACCCCTCCCACACAATAAGAGCGGGCCATATCAGCACAATACCCATTATATGAGGCACAGACATCAACAGTTATCAAATCGCCCTCTTTAAGCCGCACATCTACATGAGGAATACCATGAACGATAACATCATTAAGTGAAATACAACTCACACAAGGAAACGGTGGATACCCATACCCTTTACATTCGGAATGCATACCCAACATTTGCAATTCCTGCTCGATAAAACTATCAAGTTCCTTGGTAGAAAGGCCGGGACTAAGCAAAGCTGGTATTTTTTGAAATATCGACGCAAGACGTTTTCCGGCCTCGCGCATCAGCATAAAAGCGTGGTTATTTTTACGCAGAATCATCTTCACTTTCCCGTAGATTGCATAAAAGAGTTAAAAACATTCTCCAACGGTAACTCCGCATTTAAGGTGATCATCTTATGCCAAGAATTCTTATAATAATCTAGGAGCGTTCCTGCATATTGATGATAAATCTTTAGCCTTTCATAAACAACATCGCTGGCATCATCGGTTCTTTTTTTCAATGGATAATCACATTCTTTACACGTAAGTTGCAGGCAAGATTCATGTGATGTGTATGAGTAAGCAACCTGACAAGATTCGTTTTCGCAAACAAAACGCGTCTTGAGACGGCCTAAGATATGATCATCATGAATGTGCATAGCAACCACAGTAATCGATGCTTGAGCAAAAAAATCTTGAGAAAACAAAGCATCTAACGCTCGTGCTTGCTCGACAGTGCGAGGAAATCCATCTAAAATAACCCCCGCAACATGTTCGGCAACTTCCTGAATCCAAGCGGATACCATCGCAATCATTAAATCATCATGGATCAATTTTCCCGATTTTAATATCTGATCTATCTGCACGCCTATATCCGTCATACGAGCAATATGCTGTCTGCATAAATTACCCGTCGATAAATGCGCCCATCCAAAATTCTTCTTACACAAATGCGAAAGAGATCCCTTGCCTGAGCCAGGCGGGCCAATAAAAATGTAGATATCTTTTATCGATTTCACCGAGCTGCCCTAGATTTAATACGACTACCAGATGCAAGAAATCCCGCATAATTGCTCTCAAGTAGATATGCCTCTAGCTGAGAACTCAAATCCAAAGCAACACCCACAACAATTAAAAGCGATGTACCACCCAGAACAAATGGCATATAAACCAATGCCTGCAAAATATTAGGCAGTAATGCTAAACAAGCAAGATACATTGCACCAACAAGCCCCAAACGAGTTAAAATCCTATCAAGTTCATCTGCAGTTTGTTTGCCAGGACGAATACCCGGTATAAATCCACCATTTTTTTTCAGATTTTGCGATAATTCGTTCGGATCGAAAATGATTGAAGTATAAACAAAAGTAAAC
>JAJZMR010000093.1 GCA_021847535.1 bacterium | reverse complement strand
CGCCTTTCTTATCGTCTGGCAACTCACCTTGATACCATGCAATTCTTGCAATTTCTCGGCAGTAAATGTTGGCCCAAAGCCCGCCCAATCAGCTCTTAATAGATCAAGCGAAAACGCCTTTTCCTTCTCGTTCCACTTCCTCGGGCTTGTCTTTCCACGATTGCCATGAACAAGCCCTTGGGCACCTTCCTCAAGATACCTTTTGATCTTCTTTCTCAGCCAACGATCACTTATTCTTAGTCTTGCGGCACCTTCTGATCGCGTTATTACTCCTGTTTTAATCTGTTCAAATATTTTGCCTGTTCTAATTCTTTTTGCTCATGATAAAATATCCCATAGAAGTTCCGTTGTTTTAGGTCAATTAGAATTTTATTTACAACCCTAATTTTACCCTAAAACCGGAACTTTTCATTTTGTTCTACTATAGGAACTTATCACTTTGCGGTAACAAGTATTATAGGGAGGCTTGCATTTTTGCCTGATGAAAATTAAACTTAAAAAGAAAAATGTTTAATTTTTACTACCTCGTAAGGAGTTTTTATGAATTACGCAATGTTTTTTATGACACTTATTTACAGTATTTTTCTTTCTGCTCGCACGTACGAAGATTCGTTTGTAAATTCATTTGGCCTTAAAAAAACAGAGGACCGTGTAGTTATAACGTTAGATACGAATAAAAAAGTCGATGCGGACGATATCACTATTACACATAAACATAATCATGTCTACCTTACCATAAAAGGGCTTGACTGCAATTTTAAAATGACACTTGAAGCATCTAATGATAATCTTCGGGTTACATCATGCAGCGAAAAATCTTCAGAAACTCGTGGTGCCAAAAAAGATTCCCACAACCAAGTACAAGAATATCGATCTTTTTACGGATCATCCTGCATGCAAGAAATCATTCAAGCCGCCGTTGATCTTTCAGCCATTTCAGCTGAATATCAAGAAACTGAATTAATCTTATCGATCCCACTTAAAGAACAAGAGATTGGTAAAAAAATCCAAGTAAAAACAAAACAAAAGCCTTTAGCACCAAAAAGCTCCAAAAAAAATGATAAGCCTATTGTCGAGGGCAATGAAAAATAGCCATCGTACATGGATTGAGATCAATGCTGATGCATTTAATCAAAATATTGCTGCATTAAAAAATATTATTGGTAATGCGGCTTTGGGAATTGTCCTTAAAGGAAATGCCTATGGCCATGGACTTGAACTGATGGGAAAATTATGCCAGGAAAACAACGCTGTTTCCTGGCTTTTTACTGCGGGCACACACGAGGCGATCGCCTTGCGCAAACAGGGCGTAGCAAAACCTATTCTTGTGCTTGCCTACCACGATGCAAACCATAGCACTTTACATGAGTATGCAATAATAGCACCAATCAACGATTTGTATACCGCACATGAACTTTCTGCTGCAGCAAAAAAATCTGGCGTGTCGATTGAAGCGCATATCAAGATAGATACGGGCATGTCTCGCTTTGGCTTTCTAGCCGCCGAGTGTGAAAAATTTCTTAATGAAATTAAAAATCTCAATGGACTTAATATCACTGGCATCTTTACGCATCTTGCTGACACAAATAATGTCGATTGCTCATTTACATACGACCAATTGACCCGATTTAATAGTGCCGCACGGTGCGCTCAAGTAGTTTTCGGGCGGCATCTTTTTAAGCACGTGCTTGCTTCTGGCTCGTTATACTTACCTACTGACTATGATGGGGTTCGTGTCGGCACAAGTGCATATGGCTATTGGAAATCAGGACTTCAACGCCAGCGCTATACAGCTGTATCAGCTGGCATACAACTCACCCCGATCCTCACCTGGAAAACACGGATAGAAGCTATCAAAAAAATTAATCGCGGCGATACGGTCGGTTATCATCGCACATTTATGGCAACTGATCCAATGACGATCGCGATACTGCCTGTGGGTTATTACGATGGGTATCCTCGTGCATTGTCACATAGAGGTACGGTGCGTATACGTGATACATTTTGTTCTGTATTGGGTATTATTTCGATGAATAGTATGGTTGTTGATGTAACACATCTTGCAAACGTTAACAAGGATGATGAAGTAATATTGTGTGGAAATTTTCCAGGACTGGATGCAGAAAGTATCGCTGCGGTAACTCATTCTTTGCAAAATGAGTTTTTAGCAAGGCTATCTCCAGCCATTACCCGTATGATTGTTTGAAAAAATAGGAGTATATGTATGCATACTATTGAGTTAAGCAATATTGTTAAAGATTTTCAACAGGCAGATAAGTTAATTTCTTTATTTCGAGGTTGCTCTTATACATTCAAGCAGGGACAAACGTATGCCATCACGGGCGTTTCTGGAACAGGCAAATCAACATTATTACATATTATTGCAGGAATCGAAAAACCTACCTCAGGTACGGTATTGTATGATGGCCATGCTATTCATAAAGATACTAATACTCGGTTAAGTTCTTATGTGCGCGATAAAATAGGGATAATTTTTCAATATGCTTATTTAATCAATACATTAAACGTTGTTGAAAATGTTGAAATAAAAGCTCTTATTGCTGGCCTCTCTTTGACAGAAGCTCGTCGTCAAGCAGAAGAGCTTCTCAGTTTAGTCGGGCTTATTGATAAACGGTATACGGCGGCTGCCGCGCTTTCGGGTGGCGAACAGCAACGTGTTGCTATTGCTCGCGCATTAATGCTACGGCCACCTTTTATCGTAGCAGACGAACTGACCGCTCATCTTGATAGCGAAAATAAAAAATCAATCATCGATCTTTTGATCTCGCGCGCAAATCTTTTTGGTTGCGGTGTTATTATGAGCTCGCATGATCCTGAAGCCATACAAAAAATGCGCCACCAGCTTACTATACATCAAGGATTATTATGTCACGTATGACAAAAAAAAATATCATCGAAAAAACTTTGCAGATAGGTTTTTTTACCCTTTTAAGTCGTGTATTTGGTTTTATCAGGCAGATGCTTATGGCGCGCTATTTAGCAACAGGGATTACGTCGGATGCATTTTTGACTGCTTTTAGAATTCCTAACTCACTACGCAAAATTTTTGCTGAAGGGGCGCTGAGTGCAGCGCTTATTCCGACACTCGTACAGGGGGTCAAAAAAGATGGTAAAGATGCGGCAAGTAAGCTTGTGACACTTTCATTTATTGTGATAGAAGTTATTTTATTGATACTCTGCGCAGTGATCTGGATTTATGCTGATGCAGTAATAGATTTTGTTGTCCCCGGTTTTTCTCCTGAACAGCATGCACCGACTGTTCCACTTTTGAAAGTATTAATTGCCTATATCATATTCATTTCAAGCAGCGCTGTTCTTGCCGGTGGGCTTCAAGCTGTTCATCAATTCACTATTCCTGCAAGTGCACCTATTATTCTTAATATTATTTTTATCGCGTGCCTCATACTTTGTTCATTTTATAATTTGCCCGTTATTTATTTGGCGTATGGTATTATTTTTTCAGGTATCATACAAACAGTATTACATTTGACTGGCTATTTTCATGCAGGATTAATGATTTTAAGGCCTGATACAAAGACATGGAAAAATTTTTATCAAGTGCTGGTAAAATTTTTTCCTTGCCTGATAACCATGAGTATTATGGAGATAAATTTATTGATCGATGGACAATTTGCCTCATATCTGAAACCCGGCTCAATAACCTTTATTTCCTATGCGGCAGATTTTATGCGAATTCCCTTGGGGGTCTTTGCGGTCGCTTTTTCTACCATCCTTTTATCTCATTTTTCGCGAGTTTTAGTCGAATCGCCTAAGCGATTAAGTTTTTATTTACTCGAGTCTATTAAAATGGTTACATGGGTTTCATTACCTGCAGCCCTTTTAATGGGTTTTTTCGCATACGATATTTTTTACACAACATATTATTCACCGCGCTTTACGCTCTACGATGTGCAACAGGTCAGTAGTCTCCTGCAGGCATTTTTATGCGGACTTACCTTTTTTTCGCTCAATAAGATTCTCGTTAATATTTATTATGCATTTCATCAGACATTTATTCCCACTCTTATATCGGTCTGTGGCGCACTCATAAATATTGCGCTTAATTACCTCTTTATGGGCTCACTTCAAGCATTTGGACTCGTCGTTGCCACATCAATATCAGCCGCGATACAAACAGTTCTTTTTGTGGTGATCCTCCATGCATATTTTAATTTCAAAATTCATCTACGTGCTTTTTGTAATTTTTTAATGCATTATCTTATCCAGCTTACTTTTGTATCAACCGTCTTTTATGGGCTTTATTGGGCAATAATTAAGGCGATTGAGGCCAACACAGGCAGCTACAGCCACCTGCTTTTGAAAACATTTTTTGTTTGGCTTTGGGTTGCGCCACTGTGTATAATAACAATAGCTGCACTTTATCTGACACGGCGCATATTCTGCATCAAGATATATTACCTCAAGTAAAATAAAAACTATCTGAATACTCTTTTAAAAAAGAAAATTTTGAAATAATGCTCAGGTTATTCATTTAAAAAATCCTTGATTTTTTTTAATTAAATCAATGTATCTTTATTATCATCTATTTTATGGCAAAAAAGTACAAAAACTATTCATACTCGAAATATTAACCAATTACAAAGGCGATCATCATAAAAAAAATTTACCTTTCCCTGACCTTTATTTTTCTGAGTTACTCATTGCGTAGCATTCCCGAATCACTTGAAAACTTTCCCTGCCTTAAGAATTACAAGTCATCAAAGCCTGCGATTACCGAAGAAATTGTGCAAGGGTTCCTCAACGCAGCCCATGCACAAAAAAAGCTTATCGAGTGTACAACTATCCATGCATACATTCATGCATATAGTAAAAACATCATTGAGGGATATCAATTTTATCGCACGAAAAAAGGTATAAAAATATTTTCTTCATTTGAACAACCCCTGGAAAGCAGTCAAACCGGGGCCCCAGACCATCCGCACGATGTCATGATGCAGTATGCTGAAAACGGCACATTTAAAGATGAATACACTTTTTGTATGTTTTGCAAATATTTTGACTCACATATGAAAAGAAAAAT